>JASFEQ010000035.1:0-18796 GCA_050124735.1 Desulfobacteraceae bacterium
TTTGGCGGGATTTCGCCGGGCTCAACTAGCAGGTAATACCTTGCTGGTGATCAGGAATCCTCGAAAACCCGTTGCTTTTGGTAATGAAACTTGAATCAGACAGCGGATTTGGGCTTTCTTATATTTTATCCCAGTGCCTCCAGTACCAATTCCTGCAACTTTCCTGTCAACTCCTCCTTCTCTTCATCTTCCAACCCTTCCAACTCCTCCAAGTAATTGATGAATTCGGTCATTTTAGAAGTGGAGTCCTTCCTCCACTTCTTCAGAACCCGTTTGACTTCATCCCTGTTTTCCTCAACGGCCTCCATAAAGAGAGGTAATTTTTTCCTCAGCCTGCGCGCCCTCTTATTTCTCTCTTGATATAGGAAATTGTTGATGACCGTAAGGGCATTCATCAAATTCCCCATTTCAAAGTATTTATCAAGATCCACGATCAACTGCCTTTTCGTTATGGTCATCGTGCCAACCTCCTGGTCTGCTTGTTTTCCTAAGCAGCATCACAAAATAGAAAATAGGAACAGCTGAACGCTGATCCTGTGCAAGTCAGATGGAAAGAACTTTTAATTTTTGTCATATGTCTCGATTCGAAAGCCTTCGCACAAAGAGCGTGTATACCCAGGTGAATATAAGGGTAAGAATAGCTGCCAAAGATAGGAGCAGTGCAATCTTTGTACTCGCAGTCTTGGCCAATTCCACCCTCTCACCTGCATAATAACCGATTCCCACGAACGTCAGGACCTGAATGGCCACCGACACACTGTCTACCACGAGGAATCTTATCCATGGATAGGAGGCCGCCCCTGCAGCAAAATAGGCCACTGCGCGTATTCCGAAGGTGAAACGCGCCAAAAAGAGGGTCCAACCTCCCCAGCTTAGGAAGGCTCGCTGGTATCTCTCGAAGCGTTTCTTGCCTGCCCATCGCTTCAACCAACCCGATGGAGATGGCCGACCAAAGAACCAGCGAGCAACGCCAAAAAGGACAATGTCACCGCAAATTATAGCCAAGTACCAGAGGCACAGACCCGGTATGGTCTCCACGACGCCGCTATAAATGGCGTATCCGCCCCCTACCAAGGCCGGGTTTTCAGGAACAGGCAGTCCCAATCCGCCCAAAAGTAGGGCAAACGCAATGAGCCAAATGACAGACCCTACTCTCATTTCCCCTTTCTCTCAAAGGTCAGCTCAATCACGCACCGACCATCCCCCTGGATGAGGTTTTCCTTGATCTGATGAAGAGGCTTGAGTCGCAGGGCCTTCATGACCCCATTTCTGAGGGCCTGGCACCCGCATTCATACCCGGATAACAATCCAGCCTGCTTCAACGAATCAAAGGCATGGCATCGGGTTCCAATCCACACGGCGGTATTCCCCTTGTACTCGATAGGTTCATGGATATAGAGATCATCAAAAAAGGCGTTTTTCCAGACCACCTTGAAAATTTGCATCAAATCCTGGATAGAGTCTGGTCTTTGTATGATCCTTTCCCGAAGAAGCATGTTTGTCAGCATGCGAAATATCTTCTCAGATACCTCGAGATTGAAACGATTTGCCTGTTCAGGACCCAACTCTCTTATGAGCGCCCCATGCCAAAAGGAATCATGAAGCCACCAGAGTCTCCTCAAGGTATCTCTAGACCTGAATTCTGCAAGCGACATTTTAAGGGCTGAAAGGGAGATGGGTCGACGATTTGGGACCTTTAGCGCCATTGAAGATCACTTAGCCTTAATCGTCACAATCTCACCTGGGAAGATGGTACTTCGGGGTGTTAGGTTGTTTATTTTGAGGAATTCCGAAAGATCTATTTCATACTTTTTGGCAATGAGATATGGCGAATCCCCTTCTCGTACCAGGTGGGTTTGAGTGCTGTCCAGCTTCATGACCATCCGGCCTGGAGAAATCTTCAGGACCTGCCCGACCCTGAGCACTGATGTGTTCAGCTGATTGAGGGACCGAATCATCCTGGTGGTGGTTCCGAAACGTCTCGCGATCAGCCAAAGGGAGTCCCCCTTTTGGACTGTGTACTCAACCATTTCTCCCTTCAACTGTGATGTCTGTATGGGAGGCCTTGCCAAATGGGTGAATCTCGTCTTCTTCACGGGTATCCTTAATTTCCAGCCGACCTTTAAGTAGTCCCTTCTTCTCAGACCATTCATGTTCATAATGGCTCTCGTCGATGTTCCATATTTGTCAGCGATAACGGAGAGTGACTCTCCATATCTAACCCTGTGGACCACATAGGCCGGTACGGGGGGACGCCAAACAGGAATATCATCCAGCTTGGCGAGAAGGACCTCTCCTTTACCCGGTGGGACTTTGAGTACATAAGGCTCGCTTGGGGTTAAGTGATGCCGTAGTTCCGGATTTAACTCTTTGAGGGTCCCATAATCAATATCAAGACGCCTGGCAATGGTCTTCAGGTGGACCTGCTTGTTGATGTCCACCTTCTCTGCTCGTAACTCCTCATCCACAGGAGGCAGAGTGAAACCATGTGCTTCCGGATCGTTCAGGATGTGCAATACGGCCAAGAACTTTGGCACATAGAAGGCCGTCTCTCTTGGGAGTCTTTCATAGAGGTCCCAGAAGTTATCCAGATAATTGATTCTCTGGCTTTTGATGCGGTTCAATACCCTGCGTTCTCCACAATTGTATGCAGCCAAAACCGTGGCCCAATCCCCAAAGATTTGATGCAATTCCTTAAGGTAGGCAATCGCCGCCTTAGTGGATTTCTCTGCGTCCATTCTCTCATCTATCCACATGTTTCTCTTCAGACCAAATTTATATCCGGTGGAGGCTATGAATTGCCACAATCCAAGGGCTCTTGCCCTGGACATGGCCCTGATTTTGAAGCCACTTTCGATGAGAGGGAGCCACGAGAGTTCTTCAGGAAGACCGGCCTCCTCGAGGAACTTGACAATCTCTGGCCGATATTTTCCAGATCGACGATAGGAGGCCAGAAAAAATTCCCTTTCTCTCCCTTTAAATAGGGCCAGTGCTCTTTCCACGTGCCTGTTCATCACAAGGGGAATAACCTTATGGTCTCCGTTTGCCGCCGTGAACCGTGAAACATAGACTTCCACAATCCGCCTTGAGATGGTAATGCGCAAATCCTCTTTTTGTTGCAAGAGCTCTGGCTCGGCGTCCCCACTCACTTTCAATATAAGGGAATAGGCCTTATCCAGGGCATCAATGGCGTTGTCCAGATCTCCCTGTTCCCAATAATCATTTGAGGTCTCGCAGAATTCCAGGGCGGAATCGACAAGCTCTTGATTGGTCATCACCAAGGACTTGGGAGATAAGGGATGAGGCGTCACTTTAAATTTGGGTGAGGCCTGTTGTGCGTATGTTTGCGTGAGCATCTTAGGCGAGCCTGATGGATCTGTAGGCTTGACCGACGAGGATTGGCTATCTTCTTTAACCGTTTCCGAATCGTTGTCCTCGGATACTGAAGCCTCCGCCGCCTGGGTGGGTTCTTCTGCTGATCCGCCCTCCTCCCCTAAAATGGTTTCCTTCTCCAAGAATTTGTATGACGTTTGGGATGCACAGCTGGAAAAGAATAGCAGGCTCAGGACCAGTAACAAGTGGCGAGACCAGGGCAATTGCATATCAGTATCCACTCCTCCATATTTCTTATAAGCAATCAGTACGCAACTTTCCGAAAGCCAGAGAGTTGTATTGCTGGGTCACAGGGACTGGCGAGTCTTCCCCGAAAAAGGTGGGAGAACGACTCTTGCGGATCTCTAATTTGGATTGTGCGAAGGCACTTAATTTTCGGTTTCTAACAGACACAAGTTACAAAAATTGCTGGAAAAATAAGAACCTGATTAAAGAAGTATAAATTAACCCTTTGAAATGGTCAATAGCCTATATCGATTTAGGCGACGGAAAATACTGAAGATTGGCTATTTGGTGGGTGAAATTTGCAGGAAAGACTCTGAATTTTGGGCTCGCTTGCTTGATTATTCATTCTTTTCCAGGTATAGTTCCAGTGGCAAATAGATAGATGGGGTAAGCATCTCGGGCTCTCTGAGCTCGTTAAGGAATGGACTTGTGAATTTTGTATCAACTAAAAAAATAGGCGGCTCCCATAACACGCCAGCTGTGTCGAAAAGGACTGCAACCAGGAAATGTCTTGCTTGCGGAACGAACAACATCAAGGCCGGGAGGCGTTACTGCTCTAAGGATTGCCGACAACAGTTGCTTTGGGTTCTTTCCCTTTCAAAGGGACTGCTGAAAGTCTTCAATGCCAGATATGCTGCTTTTTCCTTTAACGAAGACCATATCATCCTGGATGTCCTCCCCGTCTGGGCAAAAGAGATTTCCAGATTCTCCCGCAAGAGGAGGGCAGCCATTAAACCTGCCGAGGATCTCAAGAAGCTTATTCTTCAATCAGGCAGTGAATGGTATCGAATGGTGGACAACAACAATTCCAAAAGCTATGCGTCTCTTTGTCTTCTCAATGAAAAACATTATAGGCGGCTCGCTCCGGACGCCATAAAACCTGATAACCGATTGCGCCCCAGGTTCTCCAAATGCGAAAGAGAGTCCATGAAACTTCTTCAACTCAAAATGGAGGAATTAATTTCTGATGGGAATGTGGCGAAGATTAAGACGTCTTATAAGAAACTGGCCAAGATCTATCATCCCGACGTGGGCGGAGATGCAGAAAAATTCAAGAGACTGAATGAGGCGCACCAGCAAATGCTTCTAT
This sequence comes from Desulfobacteraceae bacterium, assembly GCA_050124735.1. Taxonomy (GTDB): domain Bacteria; phylum Desulfobacterota; class DSM-4660; order Desulfatiglandales; family HGW-15; genus JASFEQ01. The sequence goes on from JASFEQ010000035.1 coordinate 4,709, forward strand.
GGGCAGAGAATCCACAGTACACTTCAAGGAAGGCACTTGTTGATTGCTGGTCATACGACGCGTATACCAATAGGTGGTCCCCACCCTTATGATATCATCCAAATCATTGACCTCTAGAACCGGAGGTATGGGTAAGGCCCTGAGAAGGAGCTTAGTCTACAGCCTTCGGATGCATATCAAAATCCGAATTTCGAAATCCGAATTTCGAAACAATTTCAAATGATCAAAATTGTCCGCGCTGCCTTTGGACTCCCCACCCTGCGGGCAGGTCCCCCGTTTAAATGACCAAAATGTTACTATTACAATCTTTATTGTTGATGGCGAGTCCGCCGTTTTGAAAATTGGAGAATTTGAATTTCGGATTTCGTGCTTCGGATTTCGAATTTCTGGTTGCTGGTTGATTGAGGAGCACGCCCCAAACTGCGGAGAGGACTTATTAGATATGACTAAGAACACGCATAAAGGCTCTTCTTCTTTGCTTCAAGGACTGGTCACTTAAGGGGTAAGATCATGAGAGGCTCGACTCTTTGTTCCCTAAAATGCAGAGGCCGACTAAGAAATGTCCCTTAAAGCGTCCTTCATCATCTTTCGTAATATGCCTGATCTCCGTCTGTAGATGTTCAGTGGGTGACAAGGAATCCGAGCTGTAGTATTTCATATCCACTATGTCGCCCTCTTTTAGGTGCTGCAACACGACGGAATCTTCCTTGATCAGCACACACATTCCTTTAGAAGACATGTTCCAGATCTTGAATTGATACACAAAATCTATGCCCTTCAGCGAAAATTCTACGCTATAGAACTTGTCAACGATGTCTCTGGGCTCTGATCTTCTTTCTACAAAGTCATCCTGCATTGTCTGTTCTTCTTTCGGGCCTTTTAGGGGACCTTTTTTAATCCCGAGAATGGTTTTCCCATGAATGCTATAGATTTTTTATAACAATTAGAATAACATGTCAATATGCATGATTTGTGCCAGCTTCCAGATCTGGTCCTGAGACCCTAAGAAGAACGAATTTTTTCCATGCTATCTGCAAAAAAAATACTCCAGCCTAAAGCGATAGAGGCCTCAGCGCCTTGTCGCATCGACTCTGGAGGCACGTGGGACATCAAGGCCCTGGCACTTCCACTGCAACGAATTGAGCCGGTAACCCTCAACATGGCCTTGAACTTAAGAACGTGGGTATCTCTTTCCCTTTTCAGGAATGGCTGGGTCAGAGTTTCTTCTGAAGGATTTCCCCGTGGGGAGGAATACCCACTTGATACGGTCCCTTTCAACTCCCCTTTTGGTCTGTTCTTCGCTGCCATCTCCCACTTCGGTTTCCATGGTCTGCAGGTCCATATCAGATCTGACTCGCCTGTGAAGTCGGCTCTCGGTGGCTCTAGCACTGCGCTGATAGCCCTCCTTAAAGCCCTCTCCAAACTCTCCGTGGCGGCCGGTGGCAAAAAGCATTCCGGAAGAGAGATCCTTCACATGGGATATCACCTGGAAGATGGGGTAAGCGGTGGGAACTGTGGTATTCAGGATCAGGCGGCTGCCGTTTATGGCGGCGTAAATCGATGGACATGGCGTTACGGAGAGAGGGGTTCACCCTTCAAAAGAGAATCCCTTCTGGACATGAACGGGAAGAGAGAACTTTCAAAGCGCATTCTCGTGGCCTTCAGTGGGAAAAGCCATGCATCAATACGCATAAACCGCGCCTGGATCAATGACTTCCTCTCTGGTGTAACAAGATCAGGTTGGGTGAAGGTCAATGAGGTGGTCAACTCGCTAGCTCGTGCAATCCAGTCAAAGGAGTGGGAAAAGGCCGCCCGCCTTTTAAAGACAGAGATGGCCATACGACGAGATATTACCCCTGATGCCTTGATACCCATTACTGAAGAACTGGTGGATCGAGCCGAGAATGCGGGTTGCGGGGCCAGATTTGCAGGAGCTGGTGGAGGTGGTACCGTCTGGGCCCTTGGTGAAATGGATAGGATCAGAGACCTCAGGAAGATTTGGGAAGGAATGCTTGCCCCCATCAAGGGCGGCAGGATTCTGGAATGTGAAATTGACCCGATGGGAATGAGGTAATAGGATCAAGAACATCAGTGCTTCATCTTCTCATAAACAGGGCCATAATCGCCCGTTTCATAGATGGACCTGAACTCACCTAAGAGGGCATTGGTTGCCTGCTCAACCATAAGGACGTCCCGTTCAGAAACCTGGCTCATGTCCATGTTATCGACAGCCTCTTTTAGCTTTTCGAACTGGGACAAAAAATCATCATTGCCGTAAGGATTATTAATGCTTTTATGAACGTCAATGATAGTCCCGATACAGATCTCTACTCTCAAACGATATTTGCAGGAAGCATCCATAGCTGCCAAATCTAGACCTTTCCCAACTCAACCAGTGTATCCATGAAGACTTTATAAAACTTTTCATAGTCAGAAATGGCCCTTTTCAGGATGGCTGACAGCTTGTCCAGCTCTTTTGTGTTAACCACCAGATTGGCACTCAAGGCAAAGGCCATCATGTCATCCATGGTCTTGAATCCCTCTCCCATCAGCGCAACAAACATCCGACGACGGACGGCCATGGAAAGGTTGTTCAGGTAACTGAGAATGGGGTTCCGTTCTAGGGATTGACCATCAAACCCGTCAGAAAGGATGACCAGGTCAAAATGATGATAACGCATTCTACCTATGGCATCCCGGATGTTGGGTGCGGAAATGGCTTTATAGCCCAATTGTCCCACATCCATCCTAATATTATCAGTATGCTCAGAATTGTTGTCCATGACCAGGGCCAATTTGATGCCCTCTTCATAGAAAGCAAGGTCTTGATCATCGCTATAATCCCCATAGCCATAGCGATCTTCCCCCGATTCCCCTGCAGGGCTTGATTCTATGAATCTGAGGTGGAAACTGCCCGTCTCATTCTGCTTTTTGGTTGCATTCAGGGTCATCTTCTTCTTGCACTTGGGGCAGGCGATCCTCACCGTCTGATTCTTGGGAATCTTTTCATCGGGGATATTTAATTTGGCTTTGCAGTGTTCACAGGTAGTTTCCATATGGCGCCCCTCTTAAACACCCTCCTTTTTTCTTGCTTTTTTCTCGTATTCTTTATCCATAGAGAGATCTTCTATGGTGGTGGTCTTTTCTCCCCTCTCAGCCTTTATGGCATCGATGGCCCTTCCCACCACGGCTTTGTGGGATGCATAACTCATGGCCGTCTCATCAGTAATGAAACCCTCTTTGTAGAGGTCAGCAATGCATTGATCAAAAGTCATCATGCCAAAGGCCTGGCCCTGTTCACACATCTCATAAAAAGTCTTCCCTTCAGATTCTCCATGCAAAATGGTGTCTTTGACTCTCAGACTTGAGCCCAAGAGCTCAAAGGCCGCCACACGACCTCCTCCCACTTGGGGCAAGAGCCTCTGGCAGGCGATCCATCGAAGGGACTCTGCGAGCCGTATTCGGATCTGCTTTTCTTCATCCTTTTCAAACATACCTACTATCCTGTTTACGGTCTGCCCTGCATCTGTGGTATGAAGGGTGGTGAGAACCAGGTGGCCCGTTTCAGCGGCAGAAAGACCGATCTCCACCGTCTCCCTGTCCCTCATCTCACCCACCAGAATCACCTTTGGGGCCTGCCTGAGAGCCGCCCGCAGGCCGGATGCAAAGGAGTCAAAATCGGCGCCGATCTCGCGTTGATTGAAGGTGGACTTCTTCTGGGAATGCACATATTCCACCGGATCTTCCAGTGTGACCACGTGGACCGACTTCATTTCATTGATTTCGTTCAATACTGCAGCCAGGGATGTGGATTTACCGGTGCCTGTGGCCCCTGTGACTAATATGATACCGTTTCTCTCCTCGGTCATTTTGTGAAAGGCGGGAGGAAGCCTCATCTCATCTATAGTGGGAACCCTTGTGGCCAGTTGTCGCATGACCGTAGAAAGATACCCCTTTTGAGAAAAGATATTGACCCTGAAACGCGCCTTACCCGCCAATTGATAGGACAGGTCACAGGACCCTTCGGTAAGAAGCATGTTTGTCAACCGACGATCTCCGTTAATCAGGTTGAGAGCCACAATCTCTGCCTGGAACGGGGTTAATAGATCTATGGGGGGATTCAGTGTAACGGGTTTCAATTCACCGGAAGACTCCACCTGAAAGGGTTTGTCCACCGTCATGTTGAGGTCCGACACATTGTCGTGAGACTCTAGCATGGATGTAAAGATATGGTCTACTTGTTGTTGCCTCATGCTTTTATTTACCCCTTTACAAATTGTTCTATCTGTCCCTTAAGGATCCTTTTGCCTAAACTTCAGTAAAATCGGCCGGTGGCTTTTTCAAAAAGGGTAGAAATTTCTGCTTATCATTGGACTTGGTATAGGCATCCTCAGGGCTGATTATCTTTCTTTCAAGCAGGGCCATGATGGCGTCATCTAGGGTCTGCATGCCATATTTATGTCCTGTCTGTATCATGGATGGTATCTGGAATGTCTTGCCTTCTCTTATGAGATTTCGAATTGCCGGTGTGGCAATCATCACCTCCACAGCAGCAACCCGTCCTGGGTTGTCGCGCCTCTTGAACAGAGTCTGTGCTATTACGGCCCGAATACCGTCGGCAAGGGTGCTCCTTACCTGGTTCTGTTGGGCCATGGGGAAGACTTCGATAATGCGGTCCACGGTCTTTGCCGCGCTGGTGGTATGGAGGGTGGCAAAGACAAGGTGGCCTGTAGCAGAGGCTTCAATGGCCAGGGAAATGGTCTCCAGATCGCGCATCTCACCCACCAAAATAATGTCAGGATCCTCCCGGAGAGCACCCCTGAGGGCTGCGGCAAAGGATCGGGTATGCATCCCAATCTCTCTGTGATTAATAACGGCCTTTTGACTCTCATGAACGAACTCAATCGGATCTTCAACGGTCAGGATGTGTTCCTTGCGGTCCTTGTTTGCTTCGTGAATAATGGCTGCGAGGGTTGTCGATTTTCCACTCCCTGTCGGGCCCGTAACCAGGACCAAACCCCTGGGTAAGGTGGCAAGTCTGGGGATTACAGGTGGAAGCCCCAATTCCTCACAGGTCATAATCTGTGAGGGTATCTCCCTGAAAACGGCGCCAATGCCATATTTTTGCTGGAAAAAATTGGCACGATACCGGGCGAGCCCCGGGATCTCGTAGGCAAAGTCCACATCCCCTGTCTCTTCAAATTCTTTCACCTTATGTTCAGGGGCTATTTCATAGAGCATAGATTTAAGCCCATCGTTCTCGAGGGTCTTGAATTTGACCCTTTCCAGTTCTCCACCGACCCGCAGTACGGGCTGCTGACCAGATATCAAGTGAAGGTCAGAAGCTCCCTGGTCATGCATGAGTTTAAAAAACGCATCAATCTGGGCCATACGATCCTCCTGAAAAATAACGTCTATCTATTATACCCGAAAATACGTTAGATTCAACCCCTTATACACGCACCAGAGTGGATCCCGACCTCAACGCCTCTCAAAACCTCATGCCCCATACCTCATGGAAACATGACAGAATGCCCCATCTTACAGGGCTCAGGGCGAACGGCATCCTATTGCGGGGAAGGAGTCTTTCAGATCTTTTTGGACATGATCAGCGCGTTTTGGCCTGCTGGGTAAAAGCCTTCAATGATGCCCCAGGAAACATATGCATTCTTGGCAAAGAGATTTTGCGCCGCCAGATTCTCTTCGGCCGTGTGCAGAAACAGCTCCCTTATGTGCATCTCAGAGGCCTTTTTCTGCACCTCTTTGAGGAGCGTCTCACCGATCCCCATGTGCTGTTTTTCAGGGGCCACTGCAATGGCCAATAGTTCGGAGACCTGCTGAGGATTGGCTTCTTGGGAGAAATGGCTGATCATGGCAAAACCGGCAGGTTTTCTGTTCACAAGGGCTAAGAGGGTCAACGTCATTCCCGATTCAAGCCAGCCCCTGATGACGTCTTCATAGGGACCATAGAGACGGAAAACACTTGCACTCAACTGAATAATGAAACGAGATTCAGAAGACCTGGCTGGACGAATTTTGACTGGGGTCCTTTTCGCATCCGATTCCCTGGAGGAAGGCCCATGGGCAAAGGCCTTGGCACCCTGCCCATGAGAAAATGGGGGGCTTTTCCTTGCACGTTTCAGGCGATTCACTCTCTTGATTTCGCCATACTTACCGAATCGACCCCGATTTCCCATAATTCGTGTACCGCCATCTTTATAGTTCTTGCATATTTTTGAAGAAACGCCAACCGTCTGTCTCTCTAGGGTTTCTTGGCCAAGGGATTTGCATGATTGGCGGGATCTAGAAACCCCTCCAGTATCGACGCTGAACGTCTATAACCTGTTTCGTCACATGCTCGAGGGCTCGCTGGTCTGCCTTGTTGAGGAGTTCTGTCGTATTGGTCTCAGACAATCCGGCCAATTCCTTTAGCACCACCTTTACCGAATCTCTCAGACCTTGAAGGTTGTATCCCCCTTCAAGGGTAATGACCACCTTTCCTGCGCAGCATTCGTTGGCCATTTGCATGATGGATCGGGTCATTCCAGCAAAACCGTGTGGTGTTACGTTCATGCCCCCTAGGGGATCTTCCATATAAATATCAAACCCAGCCGATACAAGGATCATCTCAGGATTGAATTCAAGGGTAACAGGCCTCAATATCTTTTCAAATATTCCCACATACTCCCCGTCTCCATAACCCATGGAAAGGGGCACGTTGAGAGTGAACCCCTCCCCCTTCCCCTTTCCCGCTTCGGTCAGGGATCCGGTTCCAGGATAGTAGGGATACTGGTGGGTCGAAAAGTAGAGGATGGAATCGTCCTCTTCAAAGGAGTGCTGTGTTCCATTGCCATGATGTAGGTCCCAGTCTACCACTAGAATCCTGTTCAGTTTGAGATGTTCTTGCGCATATCTGGCGCCTACGGCCACATTATTGAACAGGCAAAAACCCATGGCCTGGGCCCTTTCAGCATGGTGACCGGGGGGCCTTACCAGGGCAAAGGCGTTATCCAGTTCGCCGGAATGGACCATGGATATGGCTTCACATAATCCTCCGGCTGCTAGCAGGGCCGCCTCGTAGGAACCCGTGGAGGTCTGGGTGTCGGGATCCAGATAGGTGTATTCCTCGCCTTCCGTGGACGCCAGCCGCTCCACATAGTCAGGTGAATGAATCCAGAGAAGTTCCTCCCTCTGGGCTCGCCTAACCGGCACATCTATGTAATTCCCCTGCATGTCAGCATCTTCCAGCATGGCGTAGATAACTTCAAGACGACGAGGGCTTTCGGGGTGGTAAGCCCCCATCTGGTGGTTCATATATCTTTCGTCCTGCACGATCCCTGTCTTTGCCATCTTTTTCTCCTAAGTTTAAAGCTCTCTATAGGTGGATCAGGAATGCTCAATAACCTAATAATTTCAGTCTCAATACCCAAATCAAACGGGAATTTGGGGGCCATGATTCCGAGTGCCGCTACTGAATAACCAAGCAGGGCAAACCCCAAGAAAGTCTCTTACCTTATTACCATAATTTCGTCGGAGATTAAAGTGGAGCTCCCTGCGCCAAGGCGCGGGGCATCTGTGGCACCCGTCCTCTCCATCCTTCGCAGTAGCCTGCCACGGAGGATGGAAAGCCAAGCGGAACTCCGCCGAAGCATAGCACCCGCCTTCGCCAAGGCTTCGGCGCGGCCGCCTTTCGCTTCCTCCTCGCGGCAAACCACCGGGCATCCGCGCGAAGGCGAGCGACTCTCCCTTCTACTTAATGCTTGATATGGGATCGTTTCAGGGCTAGATTGGACCTAATACCCGTGGCTTTTTATTCAAGGGAGCATCAGGACTCTTTTTCAGGTTGACCCTAATCACAAGGTATACAGGGAGTCATGGAGTATTGAAGTGATGGGCTTTCTTTGGTTTTCCAGTACGCCATCCCTTTCGTTGAGGCGACGTCCATGTTTTTTTTAATTGCCGGTGTTCAACCCAAAACCGTGACTCTGGATGGTCAACCTAAGAAATGCCCTTCCTGCGGCCTTGACCAGGCCCTGACCAAGAGGGTGGATCATTACCTCTCCATATTCTTCCTGCCCCTTGTCCGGGTAAAAAAGGGGAGCCCATTTTTGCGATGTCAGAGCTGTGGCAGTCTGTCCCATGAATCGGGTGAGGTGTGGCATGGGTATGAGGAAGGGCCGGGGGGCCGCGACTGTCCCTATTGTGGTAAAAGGCTGGAGCCTGGGTTCCGTTTCTGCCCTTTCTGCGGAAAATCCCTCTAATCTCTGTATGGAATTTAGGGCGATCCTTCTTTCTTGACCCAGAAGATTATTTTTTCTAAGGTACTTGCTTGATCATTTTACCATGAGTTAGGCGCTGCTCCGTGGTAACGAGGCTGTCGAAAAACCGGCCTCTTAGAGGCTGATGGAAAATGTCCATCCCGCAGGCCTTGCTGCGGGACGAAATCCCGAGGAATGAGGCGTACATAGAAGTACGCCGCAGTGACGAGGGATGAGGGTAACGCAGCCCTTCGATGCTTCCACATTGCTCAGCATCGACCGGGAGCCTGTCGAACGGCCTGCCGAACGGCCCTTCGACTTTGCTCAGGACCGTGAGCCTGTCGAACGGCTTGTCGAATGGCAGATGGGCGTTTCCCGACAGCCTCAACGGAAGTCGGGCGCCTATCTCCTGACGCGCTCTTGATTTGTTTACCCCTGTCCCTGCCCATTGGAAGGATTTTCAGCATGGGTGGCAAAGGGTTCGAGGCTGGAGGGGCAAAAGGTTTACCATTAATCGAGAAAGGAGCAACATTATGAGGAAGAAAGTGACTGTTGTTGGGGCTGGCAATGTGGGCGCTACCACGGCTATGCGCATTGTAGAAAAGGAACTGGCTGATGTGATCATGGTAGACGTGGTGGAGGGCATGCCTGCAGGAAAGGCCCTTGACATCTGCGAGGCGGCGCCCATCGAAAGCCACGATTGCACCATAGACGGGTGTACCGCTGAGTATGACAAAGTGAAGGACTCAGATATTGTTATCATCACCGCAGGCATAGCCAGGAAGCCTGGCATGAGCCGGGACGATCTCCTTTCCACCAATATGGGAATTGTGGCATCCGTCTGCAAGGAAATTGCCGCAGTGGCGCCAGATTCTGTGCTCATCATTGTGAGCAATCCCTTGGATGCCATGTGCCATGTGGCCTTTGATAGCAGCGGCTTCCCCAAAAACCGGGTGATCGGTATGGCCGGCATTCTGGACTCTGCCCGCTTCAGGGCCTTCATTGCCATGGAACTGAATGTGTCTGTAGAAAACATCCATGCCTTAGTGCTCGGTGGACATGGGGATACCATGGTCCCTCTGCCCCGCTATTCCACCGTGGCAGGAGTGCCTATCACAGAGTTGATGTCCCCTGAGAGAATCGAAGTCCTTGTGGACAGGACACGAAAGGGCGGTGCCGAGATCGTGGGACTCCTAAAAACAGGTAGTGCCTATTATGCCCCTGCCTCTGCAGCCGTGGAGATGGCAGAAGCCATCTTGAAGGATAAGAAAAAGATCCTTCCCTGTGCAGCCTATCTGGAAGGGGAGTATGACATCAACAATCTCTTTATTGGTGTGCCAATCAAATTGGGCGTAAATGGCGTGGAGAAGGTCATGGAGGTAAAGCTCTCTGATGAAGAGAAAAAGGCCCTTCACAGTTCGGCTGCAGCGGTCCAGGAACTGGTGGACGATATGAAGCGACTGAGCCAGTAGGAACGGTCACACCGCTGCTACGGGTACGAGATTTTGGAGTTTTCGAAAGGGGAAGCCAGATTGGATGAGGATACGCTTCTGGGCCAGCTTGAGGAATTGGCTCACTCACTGGGAATAGAGATTCGCGACGAACCTCTAAAGAGGGAGGGTGATTTTTTTCCAGGGGGCCTCTGCCGGATCAAGGGAGAATATGTCCTGATTCTCAATTCTGCGGCTGCCACAGAGGATAAGATTCAGACATTGGCAAAGGCCGTAAACCGATTTGATCTCAGTCGAGTTTACCTCCGGCCTGGCCTCAGGGAATTCCTGGACAATTTATGAAATCGCCTCGGGATCTTATTCAACCAGGCTACGCCGCTTGAAAAATGAAAATTCCCATATAGTGAAGCTCCCTGACCAAAGGTGGGAGCATTCTGGCATACATTGGTATATAGGGGGGATTTTCTAAAATAGGCGGGTTGTAGGCACCTTTTTCTTTGGTTTCCGCCTTGCGCGATAGTTAGTGCGTTGATATAACTCCAGATATTTGACGATGGCCAGTTTCATGTCTTTTCTCTCTGAAATCTCCTGTATGCCTCTTAAGTTATGATAATAGTCCAACTGGCCGTATATTTCACCTGATATCTGGTGCAAATAGTCTGAACGGACCAGCCTTTCCTCCACCTCGAATCCCCGAGACTTCATCACCCTAGGTCCGGCGAATATGACCAGGGCTCCGGGCTCAGCGATAACCACATCGCCAAGGGCGGCATAGCTGGCGATCGCTCCCCCAGTGGACGGATCCGCCAGCACGGAAATATACGGAAGGCCATGCCTTTTTAGCCGGTTGACAGACTCTATGGTCTTGACCATCTGCATGAGGGCCGATATCCCCTCATAAAGTCTTGCCCCTCCTGAACAGCAAAGGCTAATGAACGGCAGATTTTCCTGAATCGCATAGTCTGCGGCTCTCCTGAATTTTTCTCCGAAGACGACCCCCATTGATCCACCACAGTAGTAAAATTCACTTATGGCCATGACCACTCGAAAATGATGCATCCTGGCACTGCCCACAACAAGGGATTCCTTGAAGTGGGACCGGCCCGCTTGCTTAGCCAAGAAATCGCGGTAGTAATCAGTAATAGCCTCCTCATCCAACAATTGCTCAACGGTCAGGTTGCGATAAAGCTCGTGAAAGGTCCCCGTGTCAGCAAGACAGTCTATCCATCCTTCCGCACCCAGGATATATGAATATCCGCATTCTGGACAGACGTGAAAATTCGCAAGAAAGGTCTTCAAGGGAATGAGCTTTCCGCAACCTCTTTCCCGCTTCTCTTTCCCATGTACAGCCCCACATTCGATGAACTCATTCGTGGTCTCTTGCTGTTCTACTTTGCCATAGTCATCGCTTACCTCTGTGAGGCTGGAGTAGTTTACGATCTTGATGTTCGGAGGCGGCTTGTGGAAAGCCATTTTTATAGGGGTCTCAATGTAGCGTTTTATGTCATGGAAGGTTCCACTCTCTTTTGAGAGTCCATATTTTTTCGCCCTTGCCTCCCGCTTCTTGATCAGCTTCTTGATTCGTGAACGGGAAAGGTCTTTGATGGATTTGATCAAAAACTGCTTAATGTTGTCTGCCATTTCCTGGCAGTTGGTCACGTCTTCGGGCGAAGGCACAATACGATCAACGACCCCTAGGCGCTTGAGGTCTCTGGCACTTGGTTTCAGTATGGAGAGTGCGTCGCTGATGCGAGTGGGATCACGAAAGACAATGGAGGCCATGCTTTCGGGTGGAGCTGTCGCATATAGGGCATCATCCATCTGCCCTCTCACGTCCGTGACCTGAATGGCGAGAGCACCGCCGCTGCCCCCCTCTCCCAAGACCAGGGAAATTGTTCTGATGGGGATGCTCAAAAACTCCCGAATGAGATGGGAAATGAAAAAGGCCTGAAACCGCTGCGCTGAAAACATGGAAATGTCCGCGCCATAGGTGTCTATCACGGAGAAAATAAATGTCTTCTCAGGGTCTGATTTCCTCGCTTCCCCTAGTAGCGTGAGAACCTGCGCGTGATCATCAGAGGTCATCATGCCGTAATTCAACTTTCTTAGATCATCACTGCTCTTCAGATCCGAGGGCTTCGGTTTCTGCTGTCCAATGACAAAAAGCTGTTTGTTAAGAAATCTGCAGGTGCCTTCCACAAGAGCGTCCCCTGTCTTGTTGAAGGGTTTAAAATCCGGAAAAAGCTTACTAATGACATCAGAAGCCCTTGGCCGAAACGGGTGGCGTGTTCGTTTCTTAAATATGTCCACAAGATCTAACTTGGCCATAGTGGTTACCCTTCCAGACCGTCTTGAGCAGGTGCCATCAGATCTGGCTAGAACCAAAAATTTAACATGGTTCTAGAGGATTATCAACCTTTCCATTATCCCTGATCTACCATCAAGGCATCATCTCCCCGCCGAGACGGGATTTCGCAGGGCTCAACTCGCAGGTAATACCTTGCTGGTGATCAGGAATACTGTATAAGCTGCTGATTTCCCCCCTGATAACTAAATTAGATGGTGAATTTGGGTACCCGGATAAATCTGATTCAGGCGCAGGTATCATCGGTGACCTCGCTTACAGTAGGCCGTTCAATAGATTGGAGAGTCAAGTGTCTGGACAATTATCCCACTCCCCTTTTGGAGATTCAACTCTATTTTCCAGGATGGGATGCGCAAAATCGTGTCACAACACAGTTTCTGAAGCAGAAAACGATGAAAACAAGATCCTAAGATCAGGGCTGGAATTCCTATTCAATGGGGGGATGTCCAAGATGGCATGGGCCTATGGTCTGGGTGCAGATAAGGGTTCAAAATAGTCCTTGAGGATTTTGCTATGATCAAAGGCCAGCTCTTTGGGAAGGGAGTCCGCGTCAAAAACACCAACCTCTAGGGCATCATCTGAGGCCACAGGTTCTCCCTTGCTTTTGTTTCGGGCTACAAAAACAACAGAAATGTTGTGTTGTCTTGGATCCCGATCAGGATCAGAATAGGCGCCTAGCTGCGAGAGGAGTTCCACATCAAGGGAGGTCTCCTCTTTAGCCTCTCTGATGGCTGCCTCCTCTAGGCTCTCGCCATAGTCTACAAAACCTCCAGGGAGTGCCCAACCATAAGGGGGATTTCTTCTCTGGATGAGCACTATGCCGCCTTCCACCTCAATAATAACGTCCACTGTGGGAAAGGGATTACGATAATTTTCCACCACTTTTCCACAGTGTGGGCACAGAAGCCGATCTTTCACTCTACCTGATTCTCCCTCAAGAACTGATTTCTGACATGGATCATTCTATGGATGGCGGTAATATTGGTCGACAAGGCAAGAATGAGGAGTGTGACCTTAACGAAAACCAAGCCAATGACGGGAATGGAACCGAGAAGCGACCCTATGACCAGAAGGGTTATCCTTTCCGGGCGCTGCATTAGACCGACTTTACATTCAAGCCCAAGGGCTTCGGCCCGGGCCCTGGTATAGCTCACCATAAAGGAACCGGACATGGCCAGAATAATGAGAACCACGGCCCATGGGCTTTGGTTTCCAACCGATGCCTCACCCCCACTCCCCAGGAGTAGGGGACCGCCTGCAAAGTACCACCCTAGCCCCATAAGGATAAACCCGTCACTGTACCTATCCAGGGCACTATCAAAGAAGGCACCAAATCTGCTATTCTTCCCGGTTTGCCTGGCAAGCTCTCCGTCCAATGCATCACATGTACCCGCCAAAACAACGATCCAAGCTGCCCAGAAAAAGGATCCCAAGCTGTAGACAAATCCAGCCACCATGCTAAGTATCAATCCGGTCATGGAAAGTATGTTGGGATGGACACCTAGCCTGGTCAGCACTTTCCTTAATGGCGTGATGATCCTCAGATATCTTTCTTTGTTTTTTTCACTTAGAAATACGAATTCAACCATTCCAGCCCACTCTATTTCGACCTATCTAGATAAGGCTCAAAGGTAGAGCCAAAAGGAGATTAGGGGGCTAAAATATCAAAGGTGTTTTCCTTTGTCAAAAACCCTTTTTACGCAGGATTTGTCATAAATCGACTCGCCCGCATCTTTTCCCCCACCTCACCGGTTATCAACTCGTACAGAGGGGCATCCCAAAGCTTGTTCTCGGATAGCTTTTTCCCCTTTCTTCTGGATACCTCGTTTTTGGCCAAAACTTTTAAGAGGCAGATATCATTGGAGCCATATTTCGCATGTTGGACCTTATCTGCCATTTTGTAAGCAAACGTAATAAGGGCGATGGACACAATGGCATTTCGATCCTTGGCATAATCCCTGATGGTAATGTCCACGGAGCTTATGAGGGCCAGAATCTCATCTGGAATATCTTT
>JASFEQ010000036.1:0-18665 GCA_050124735.1 Desulfobacteraceae bacterium
TAGGCAAAATTCTTTTCATAGTCACAGGCGACTTTTCGTCTTCCCTCCACAAAATAAGAACATTCGTTGTTGTCGCAGAAAAATAGGTCATGAACCCACCCTGTTTGAGGGCAAGGCTCCCACCTCACCAATGGTTTTTCGCAGTGAGGGCAGATCCTGTTATCTGTATTCATCGAATTCATCCTCCGAATATAAGCCTGTTTTAATAAAAGTAACGAGGCTTCGCTCTATGTCAATGCTCCCCATCCCTGATGGGGGCGTCCACAAGGCATCATGGATCTTGACAAGGTGATGTGAGCCCTGTATGGAACCCGTATGAAACCAAAGGGTATCATCACGTCGAGAAAATGCCCTCTTTGTGGACACCACGAAATGGGATATACCACTGAAGATGGGGTATTCTATCCCTTGAAGCCCGGGGTCCAGATTCAGATTCTGGATGGTCCCGAGGTGGCCCTCCCTACAGCAGAGGCCCAAGTATATGACAGCGCAGCTACGGAAGAAGAGCAGGTGGATCCATCCCAGATTAAGGTATGGGTCCCAGACCCTGCAAAGGGCGACAAGAGGCTTCGTCTCAAATATGGCGTCCTGGTGAAAAGACCATCACTTGTGGGGCAGATGTCAGGAGAACTTTACCGCCTCGCCTATTTAGGGAAGCTGGAACGCCTTATTGAGAAAGAGATCCATACACCCGTAGCCGTTATATTGGATCGATTCTTTACCGCTCCTCATCTGGCCGCCGGGAATCCGATGCAGATAACGGAAGCCATGTGGCACGAACTGGAGGAGATTAGAAGGCCTGCACAACGGGTTACTGAGTGGTTAGAGAAGCAGGATGAGGAGACCCTGAACAGGTTTATCTATCCCTTTACGAGACAAGACCTGGACGATCAGCCTATAAGTGAGGCGGAGCAAAAGAAAGAACTGGAAGAACTCACCTTGGAAGAATTCTTAGAGTTGTTGTAGATGCTGTCGGAAAACGCCCATCTGCCATTCGACAAGCCGTTCGACAGGCTCAGGGTCGATGCTGAGCAAGGTCGAAGCATCGAAGGGCTGCGTTATCCTCATCCCTCGTCACTGCGGCGTACTTCTTTGTACGCCTCATTCCTCGGGATTTCGGAAGCTCCCGTCCCGCGAGCGGAATCTATGACAAAGCGGGATTTCGCAAAGCTCAACTTGCACCTGGCCATTTTCCATCAGCCTCTCAGATGACGGTTTTCCGACTGTCTCTTATGTAACCAAGCCAGGATGGCCCACCCGCCTTACGTGGCAGCTTTTCTGACTGGCTCGGGTGATACGCCTAGGTTTTGAAAAGAGACCCCCAATCCCCCGGTTGAACGAATAGCGTGGATGCACCGCGCCAAAGCACGCGGAGCTTCACTCTGATCTTGGTATTTATCTTCCGCGGTCTGAGGCGTCTCCCAAAGATAAGCCACCCATACGAACAAGGGCGGGTTCGAAGCCCGCCCTTATCTCCTTTCACGCCTACGAATACATCAAGTGGCTAAATGATTTTCTTGATCTCTTCCGTGAGTGGCGGCACGATCTTGAAGAGATCATCCACCACACAATAATCCGCCTTTTGGAATATGGGTGCGTCTGGATCCTTATTAATGGCTACAATGACCTTTGAGGTACTCATGCCGGCCAGGTGTTGAATCGCTCCTGATATACCGCATGCAATGTACAGATTAGGAGAAACCACCTTCCCCGTCTGTCCCACCTGATCAGAGTGTGGCCTCCAGCCTGCATCCACTGCAGAACGTGACGCGCCTACCGTGGCTCCAATCAGATCAGCAAGTTCCTCAAGGATTTGATAGTTTTCCGGCCCCTTCATACCGCGTCCACCTGAGACAATTTTGTCGGCCTCAGTGAGGTCAACCTTCCCGCTCTCATCCCTCATCACATCAATGACCTTGGTTTTCAAGGCACCATCGTCCAAGGCGATAGAGGCGTCCACAATCTCAGCGGATTTGGAGGTGTCCGGTTCATTCAGGGTCATGACGTTCGGTCTGGCTGTGGCCATCTGGGGCCAACTGTCGCTGAAGGTCACCTTGGCATAGGCCTTACCCGCATAAATGGGCCTGATGGCCACAAGATTTCCGTCCTCAAGGGAAAAAGCTGTGCAGTCCTGGGCCATGCCAACACCAAGGCGAGCTGAGAGGCGCGCCGACAAGTCTTTTCCCTGTACCGAGGCACCCAGTAGTAAGATGGTAGGATCATTCTCCTTGACCAACTGGGCGATGACAGAGACATAGGCGTCTGTCGTATAGGCCTCAAGCCGTGGATCATCGGCCACCAGAACCTTGTCCGCACCATAGTGACCCAATGTGGCCGCCTTGTCCTTGATATTGGAGCCGAGCAGAACGGCCGTTATCTGTTGACCCAGGGAATCCGCAAGGCGCCTGCCCTCACTGACCATCTCATAGGATATTTTTCGAATTTCTCCGTCTCTTTGCTCGGCGATTGTCATAATTCCTTGTGGCATTTTCCATCTCCTTTTTCTGTTGTATAGCGTTTGCCAACTTACTGGTCTGGCCTATCAGCCGGGTCTCAATTTTTTCGCGAACACACTTATCAGGCGAACCGGCCCAACGGGCAAACCGGAAAACTCATTTTAAATGACCTTCGCTTCTTCGTGAAGCAGCCTGGTCAACTCCTTTGCCTTTTCCTCGGGGGTTTCCCCTTCTACGATCTTACCGGCTTCTCTCTGGGGTGGAGGTGTCAGTTCTAAGACCTTTAATTTTCTTGCGGCTTCACCAAATTCGGCCGCATCCAATCCCAGGTCTGCCAACGTCTTCTCCTCCAGGGGTTTCTTTTTCGCTTTCATAATGCCAGGCAAAGAGGCGTATCTTGGTTCATTGAGCCCTTTTTGGGCCGTGATCAGTGCTGGCAAAGAGGATTCTATAACCAGTGTTTGTCCTTCCACCGGTCTGTTGACCTTGACAGACTTCCCATCGTCGGAGACCTCCACCTTAACGATTAAGGAGATATGAGGGATGTCCAGAAAATCTGCCAGACTGGCTCCCACGAGGCCCATATCATCATCAACCCCGCGTTGGCCCGTGAATATAAGGTCATAATCAAGGTCTTTGATGGCGGCAGCAAGGGCCTTTGCCACGGCTATGGAATCGCTTCCCTCCAAGGCTGGATCATTAATCAGTATACCCTTATCGGCTCCCATGGCCAGGGCCGTGCGGATGGATTCAGTGACCCTTGAAGGACCCAGGCCAACCACCGTCACTTCACCGCCAAACTTCTCTTTAAGCTGTAGGGCCTCTTCCACACCAAACTCATCATAGGGATTCATCACCCACTTGATGTCATCCTTGACGATGGATTGAGCATCCGGAGCCACTTTAATCTGTGTTTCTGTATCGGGCACCTGCTTCAAACTGACTATAATGTTCACATCGACCTCCTTCTGTTGGTATTTAGAATGCCAATCTATGACGGCTTCGTAAAAAGTCCAACTGCCGTTCGACAGACTCACGGCCCTGAGCAAGGTCGCAAGGCTGCGTTACGCTTCATCTTTCATCATTGCGGCGTACTGTAAGTACGCCTCATTCCTCAAGATTCGCAAGCCCCCCAAAGCGGGATTTCGCAGAGCTCAACTTGCATTTGGAGCTTTTTGCTTTGCCGTCACATTTTTGACTTTTTACAAACTAATCAATCTATTGATTGACATCATTCACTAATCCAGTCAAAAAATATTCGCTGATCTGTTTGGCAGCGGTCTCAATATCATATTTTCTTCGGCTTGACAACACCCAGAATCTGGACATTTCATCGAGGGCACCGAAAAAGGCCCTTTTGGCTATGCCTGGAATAATGTCCTTTTTAAAGATGCCCTTTTCTTGTCCCTCCTGAATGATATCGCCAATGAGATTGAGATACTCGGCAAACTTCTCATTCTTGTATTCTTTCATGAACTTACTGCTCTGCCTCAATTCCACCTGAATGATCTCGGCCACATCTTTGTTTTGTTCGATCAATTTCAGGTGGTTTAAGGCGAATTTCTCTATTTTCTTTACCGCATCTGTCTCTTTGAAGATCTCCTCCCTCATGTCATCCAGGACACGCTTCATCTGTTCTTCAAAGAGGGAGATGAGGATGGAATCCTTATTTTCGAAATAGAGGTAGATGGTCCCATCGGCCACCTTTGCCTCCTTGGCGATTTCAGAGACCTTTGCCTGAAAGAAGCCCTTTTTAGCGAAGATCTTGGTGGCAGCATTAATAATTCTGTAGTATTTTTCGTTACTTTTGCTTTTCATCTTGCCCCTGAAACAATTATGAATGATTACTCATTCATTAACACGCGCCTGGATTGGGTGTCAAGATCCTTTTTCCTCAGATAAAATCCCTTACAGGATTCTATAAAGTGCCTCCCGAATGCCTTCGGGAGGCTAGAAGAACCCCTGGAAACAGGAGCGCTATGGAAAATTTTACCACAGGGAAATTATAGGAGGGTAAGAAGCTTGGCCTCCGCCTGGTAGAGAGTCATTTGGCTCGCGATCGCGAAAGGAAGCACCATAGCGAAGAGTAAAGAGTTTTTCAAAAGATTGATACGCATTTCCTTTTCTAGAGCGCCGAAGCCACGTTTCATAAAATTACGAAGTAATTTTATGACTTGACATAAACTAACGAATTACATTAGATTTCTAACGGCTTGCAAAGAACTTTGAGGTTGGTTTCCAGAGGATATTAACCCAAAATTTAAGGAGGAGGCACCATGCGTAAATTCTTCAGTTTGTTGGTTATTGTAGTCATATCGGTGGGATTTATCAGCCTTACTATGGTGACGGGAACCTCAGCCAAAGAGATGAAGGTGGGGGCCATCATTAACCTGACAGGACCCCTCTCTTCATGGGGGCAATACCATGCCAAGGGGCTCCAGGATTACATGCGATATGTGAACGAGGTCAAGGGGGGCATTGGCGGCAACAAGGTTGATTTGACCGTTGTGGATAATGCCTACAAGGTACCCGAGTCCGTCAAGTATATCAAGAAGTTCTGTACCTCAGATAAGATGGTCATGACTGCGGCGTGGGATGCTGGGTCAGGTATCATGATCAAGCCCATAAGCCAGAAATACAAGGTCCCTAACATCAATTATTCAGTTTTCCCCCCAATCGTGAAGCCTCCAGTAGATTATTGCTTCCTGCCCTTCGGCCACTATGTCATGGACACCGTCGCTGTCAGCGAATACATCCTGAACCTTCACAAAGGGAGCGCACCTCCCAAAATTGCCCTTCTCACCTATAACAACGCGTTCGGGAAGGCCATTCAGGCCCCCATGAAAGAATATGCGGCCAAACACAACCTGAATATCGTTTCTATCGAAGAATTTCCTACAAAGACCCTCGATCTAAACACCGAGCTGCTCAGGCTAAAAAATAAGGGCGCTGAATACATTTTTACCCAGATTCTAGGCGGACATACGGTCATGGCCCTTCAGGCGGCTGATCGGATCAACTATAATCCACGCTTTGTGGGAAGCTGGACCGCCACAGACCCAGACTTCTTCAAGCGGGCCAAGGGCTTGATCCGTGACCGGCTCTACCAGACATTCCCTGGAGGCCTCCCCGTTGATGGGACGCCTGGTGTTGCCGAGATGATGAAGGTGGTCAGGAAGTACAAGACCGCGGAGAAATTTGATACATCGACCTGGGAAGGGGTGATTATCGGTATGATCATTGAGAGGGGCCTCCAGCGGGCGCAAGAGAAATTCGGTGAAGTCAATGGCCAGACCGTCAATCAGGCCCTTGAAACCTTTCGGAATGAGGATTTCGGCGGTCTTGTCCCCAGCGTCACTTACACGAGTGCCGACCACAGTGCCTCCTGGATGACAAGGATTGTCAAAGTGAACGAGGATGCGACCTACACGCCCGTCACCGGCTTCTGGGCACCGGGGAGAGAGAAGATTAAGATCATGAAATGAAAGCCTTTCGCGGCGAACCAAGTATCTTTGCCTCGGCTCGGCCCGATGAAAAGCGGGCCGAGCTGGAGGTGAAAAATCTCACCTTGAGATTCGGGGGCATCACTGCCCTCAACGAGATTGATCTCACAGTGAACACGGGAGAACTGGTTGCTGTCATTGGTCCCAACGGCGCAGGTAAGACCAGTTTGCTCAATTGTATTACCGGTTATTACAAGGCCCAGGAAGGACAAATTTTCTTTAATGGGAAAGATATTACCAACCTCTCCACCCATCATGTTACCAAAACCGGCATCGGAAGAACCTACCAAAACATAGAGCTTTTCCCCGGCATGACCGTTCTGTCTAATATGATGCTGGCTCGGCATGTGCATTGTAGCTACAGTGTTCCGAAGGCATCCTTTTTCTTCAAGTCTGTCCGAGAGGAGGAAGTTCGTCACCGCCAAGTCTTGGAGGAGTTGATTGATTTTCTCGAAATGCAGTCTATTCGAAAGCAGTTCGTGGGTTCTTTGCCCTACGGGATGCGCAAGCGGGTTGAATTGGGCCGGGCTTTGGCGCTGGAACCCAAGCTTCTCATATTGGACGAGCCCTTTGCAGGAATGACCCTGGAGGAAAAAGAGGACATGGTGCGGTTTCTAAGGGAGTTGCATCAGGCTTGGGGACAGACCATGATCCTGGTAGAACACGATATGTCTGTGGTGATGAGTGTTTCTGGGAGGGTTGTTGTGCTCGACTTTGGCGTCAAAATAGCAGAGGGTACTCCGGATTTTGTTCAGGCCCATCCCCAAGTGATCGAAGCCTATCTTGGCGACACCTCCACCATTGAGTAGGAAGGGACTGGAAATAGGACCCCTTGTGAGAAGATGATCGAGACCAACTCAAAAATAGAACGTATAGATGGAGAGACTCTATCCTCATTAGACCAGTATACGTTCCCTCAGATCCTATCGCGGCAGGCGGAGCGATTAGGATCGGACAAGATAGCCATCCGGGAAAAGGCTTACGGCATATGGCAGGCATATGATTGGAGAGAGTACTTCCAATATACAAAACAGGTGGCCCTGGGTCTGATCTCAATAGGTGCCAAGAGGGGCGAAAACGTTGGACTTATCTTGGACAATCATCCGGAATGGCTTTTCACTGAGCTAGGTGCGCAGTCTGCCGGTGCGGTGACGGTTCCTCTTTTTACCTCCGCAGTGGCCAAAGAACTGGCCAGCGGGCTCAACCGCATTGAGGCAGCCTATGTTTTTGTCCAGGACCAGGAACAGGTGGACAAACTCCTGGAGTGCCAGGATCAACTATCCCACATCAGGCGCCTCATCTATGTGGACCCCACAGGGATGAGAACCTACCGAGACAATCCCTGGTTGATGAGTTTTAGAGAGTTACTCGAGGCGGGAGAAAGAGTACACAAGGAGCAGCCCGATCTCTTTAACAAAGAACTCTGGGAAGGAAAGCCGGATGACGTGGCCCTGATGATGATGACATCCGGTACCACCGGACTGCCCAAACTGGTCATGCTGAGTCATGAGAACTTCAATGAAATGGCGCGCAAATGGCTGGAGGCGGCTCCTATAGGCATCGGAGACAATTGGATTTCCATCACCCCCACCGCCTGGATCGTTGACCAGATGTTTGGCGTAGGGATCACACTATCTGGCGGAATGGCCATGAACTTTCCAGAGACCTTTGAGACCGCAGTGGAGGACTTCAGGGATATAGGTCCTACCGTTATCGTCACTTCTTCCAGATTTTGGGAGGATCTTGCCTCCAAGATCAGGGTGAAGATCAGTGACTCGGGCTTTATCAAGCGAGGCCTTTATAAACTGTCCCAGAAAATAGGCGGTGCTGTGGTGGATCTGGAATCGGAGAAGAAACCGGTGCCCACCCACCTCAGAGTGTTATACTGGCTTGCTACCCAGATTGTTTCACGACCCCTTCTGGATCGCATAGGATGCCTCGGGTTTCGCGCGGCGTATACAGGAGGGCATCCCATCAGCCCTGACGTGATTCGCTTTTTCAGGGCCAATGGCCTCAACCTAAAACAGGCCTATGGTCTGACAGAAGCAGGTGGCATCTTTCAGGTGCAGCCTGATGGTGAGGTGAAACCGGAGACCGTGGGTACCTGCCTTCCCCGGACAGAAATAAAGATTACTGAGGATCAGGAAGTCTTAGTGTCCAGTAAATCCAACTTTGTAGGGTACTATCAAAACCCTGAGGCCACGGCCGAGGCGCTGAAAGACGGCTGGTTTCACACGGGTGACGCAGGCTACCTTGATGAGGACGGACACCTCCTCATTATCGGTCGCAAAGAGGATATTATGCGGACCAAAGAGGGAGAGGCCTTTTCACCTGATTTTATAGAGACAAGACTAAAATTCAGTCCCTACGTCAAAGAGGTTGTTATCTGGGGAGAGGGACAGTCCTATCTCACCGCCTTCATCAATATTGACTTCGGAAATGTGGGTAACTGGGCCGAGGAGAGAAAGATCCCCTACACCACCTATTCGGACCTTTCCCAGCAACCGGCTGTTGAAGACCTCATGCGTGGGGAGGTTCGTGACGTGAACACCCAGCTTCCGGGTCCGATGCAATTGGTAAAGATTATTTTGTTGTACAAATTGTTGGATGCAGATGACGAAGAGCTGACCAGAACAGGAAAGGTGAGGCGAAAATTCGTGTTTCAACAATACAAAGACTTGATTGACGCCATGTATTCGGACAAGACCGAAATCCCCGTTACGGGTCAGGTGCGTTACAGGGATGGACAGGTGGGCACCATCGAAACAACGGTCAAGATATTGGATGTCTAAGAAGGAGTATGATCCGTTATGGAATTTTTCTTCCAACTGTTGGTGAACGGAATATCACTCGGGTTTCTCTATGCCCTTTCAGCCCTGGGCTTCGTGATGATCTTCAAGTCAAGTAGTGTTCTGAATCTGGCCCACGGTGAGCTCCTGGCCATAGGGGCCTTCCTCTTTCTTGTTCTCTGTTCGTGGGCCAAATTGCCCATCATCCTCGCTTTCGCACTGACACTCATTGGAACCTTCGCTATCGGTTTTCTTGTAGAACGCCTATTCCTTCGCCCACTTATCGGGGAGAACTTGATTGAGGTGATTATGATGACCCTGGGGCTGGGGATCATGTTCAAAGGGTTGTTACTCTTTATCTTTGGGGGAGACATAAAGGTCTATCCTGATTTCCTGCCCCAGGCCCTTACACTGCAGTTTGGATCTGTTCAGATCCCTTCGGTCAATGTGGCGGCCTTTATGATCGGGATCGTTTTTCTCATCATATTCGGCTTCTTCTTTAAATATTCTTCCCAGGGGATTTATATGCGATCAGTAGCGGATAACCAGCCCGCCGCCCTTTCTTTGGGCGTCCACGTGAAGAGGGTTTTCGCGCTCTCCTGGGCCATTGCCTTCTTGGTCGCCGCCATGAGCGGTATCGTGCTCGGCATCTTAAATGGAATAAGTGTGCATGACTTGAGTGCTATAGGCCTGAAGGTCTTCCCTGTGGTTATTCTGGGCGGTCTGGACAGCATTGGTGGAGCCATTTTGGGTGGTGTGATCATCGGACTGGTCGAGACTTTTACGGGTGGTTACATATCCACCTCTTTGCGCGAGATTGTCCCGTATATTGTTCTTGTCATTATCCTCATGGTAAAACCCTATGGCCTTTTTGGCCTCGTGGAGATCGAGCGGGTATAAGAGAATGCGAAAGCTGCAATTTCATCCATGCGGTAATTACACAGAGGCCTACGAACAGGAATTGACCATCTTCGAGACCGATTTCGGAAGGCTTTGGATGATAGTGGGCCTTATAATTCTCTTTGGCATTCTGCCGTTTATCAGTGGGCCCGGCCTTTTGCATATCTTGAATATGATGGGGATCTATGCCATTGCAGCCGTGGGCCTCAATCTCCTTATCGGATACACGGGTCAGATCTCGCTCGGGCACGGAGCCTTCTTTGGGGTGGGGGCTTATACGGCCGCCGTCCTGGCGACTAAGGTGGGCTTTCCTTTTTTTCTATCGGTGCCTGCCGCGGGCATTATGACGGCAGCCGTGGGGATTGTCTTCGGTCTTCCTTCGGCTCGTCTCAAGCACCTTTATCTGCTTATTGCCACTTTAGCAGGACAGATTATTATTGAATATGTGCTTGTACAGTGGGAAAGCCTGACAGAAGGTGCCAATGGCATTAGCATAACGGAGGCTTCACTGTTTGGTATAGATTTGGGCAATGACCGAACTTTTTATTATGTGATATTTGTTTGCTTTGTGGTCATGACGTGGATAGCCGTTAACCTGATTCGTACCCGGTACGGACGGGCATTCATCGCCATCCGCGATAACGACCGGGCTGCTGAAGGGATGGGCATTCCCATCTTCCCCTATAAGCTTCTCTCCTTTGCCATAAGCTCTTTTTATGCGGGATTTGCCGGTGCGCTCTTCGCCTATTATATGATTAGCATCACTCCGGAACCTTTTAATCTCTGGTTATCCATCGAATTTATTGCCATGATCATTATTGGAGGCCTGGGGAACATACCCGGTTCTGTGTTTGGCACGGTCTTTATCGTCAGCTTGAACGAAATATTGAGCATTATCACTGAATATCTCATGAATGTGGGTGGCTCCTCCGGCATGGCCATCACCGTAGCCCCTCTGCGTGAGTTTGTCTTTGGATTGGCCATTGTGCTATTCATCATCTTTGAACCCAAGGGGCTGGCAGAGGTATGGCGCATCGTTCGATCCAGTTTCAGGTTGTGGCCGTTTTCTTATTAGGAAATCATGGAGTATTGGAGTACTGGAGTGATGGAGTACTGAATTACATAGCAGCATTGGGCCAGTAGCCCATGTGAATCCGATACTCCAACACTCCGTTACTCCATTACTAAAAAGAAGGTTCGTTCTCATGGAAGACAACATTAGGCTCCTTATCAATAACATCAGCGTGGTCTACTCCGATGTGATCCAGGTCCTGAAAGGGGTATCCCTTACTGTTAGGAGAGGGCAGATTGTCTCCCTGCTTGGTAGCAATGGAGCGGGTAAGACCACGACCTTGAAGGCGATCTCAGGCCTACTCAAGCCTGAAAACGGAAAGGTGACCGAGGGGTCCATTGAGTATGATGGGATGCCTGTCCAAAATTCCTCTCCAGAAGAGATCACCCGCAAGGGGATTATTCAGGTTTTGGAAGGAAGGCAGGAATTCAAGTATCTGACCGTTGAAGAAAACTTAAGGGTGGGGACAGCCACACGCTGGGGCAAGCCTTTCAAAGAAGACCTGGAGCTCGTCTACCGGTATTTCCCTGCCCTGCTGGCACGAAAGAAGGCCCTGGCCGGCTACTGTAGTGGAGGTGAGCTACAGATGCTTGTTATCGGCAGAGGACTCATGGCGCACCCCATGCTGTTGTTGCTGGATGAGCCTTCACTGGGTCTCGCGCCGTTACTGGTCAAAGAGATATTTCAGATCATCAAGCGAATAAATGAGGAGCAAGAGACGACCCTCATGCTTGTGGAACAAAATGCCAATATGGCCCTCCAGATTGCCCACTACGGTTACGTGATGGAAAATGGCAAGATCGTCATGGAGAGCGCTGCAGAGGAGTTGCGGGAAAACCCTGATGTGAAAGAATTCTATTTGGGTACAGCCGCCTCCGGTGCCCTTAAGTCTTACAAAGATGTAAAGGCCTATAAGCGTCGCAAGCGCTGGCTGTAATAGATAGTAGGCAATAAGCAGTGAGGAGTAAGGAGTGAGAAGTAGGAATGGTACAAATCGACTGCAATGCAAACTTCTTGGTTTCGTCAGGTTGCAGGAATATGGTAACATTGAGTTGAAATGGCCCTTCCCGATTCCTTACCCACAGAAGCCTTTTGGCGAGAAGATCCCTTCAGTTTCATCAAACCGGAAGAGTTTGAAGCTTTAGGTATTGACCCCGCAGATATACCACCCGGCACTTTTCCTGCCCGCAAGCATCCCCCCCACCTTCCCAGCCGGTTTGGGGGAAATGCCTATGGCTTCGGGTTCTTTGAAGTCTATGATCGGATGAGCCGCCAGGAGATGGAGCTGATCCATTCCATTACGTTTGAAAAACCGGAGGAGTTCAGAGAAAATTCCAAGAAGATTAACAGAATATACAAGAACATTGGGCTGCTCATAAGATTTTCAAGTCAGGGCATGCCATATTACCTTATCCCGACCCACCTAGTATCAAGCTCTCTCACCACCCTGAGGAATAAGGCAGACGAAATTAGCAGGGTCATCCACTTCCACCGCAGAAAATACCTAAAGGAAAGTCACAAGATTGGCCTGATAGCCCAGAGTGATGATCTGCTCGCGAATGATCTGTCCGTGCGTTTCAAAGAACATCAGTTCGTCATTATAGATTCCATAGAAAAACTTCGGTTCATGGGTGAAACACTGGATCTGGTCATAATCCCCAGGGATATCT
This sequence comes from Desulfobacteraceae bacterium, assembly GCA_050124735.1. Taxonomy (GTDB): domain Bacteria; phylum Desulfobacterota; class DSM-4660; order Desulfatiglandales; family HGW-15; genus JASFEQ01. The sequence continues at coordinate 12,391 of JASFEQ010000036.1, forward strand.
ACGAAATCATCCGAATGGACAAATCGGTTACTCAATCCAGTGAGATGCTTTCCAAAAAGCAACTGGAGAATCATGCCATTTCTATGCTGGGGAAGATCTATGCGTTGTTGAAACCGGATGGTGAGATTTTCCTTATTGCCCATAGGCACGCGTCAAGAACGAACCAATCTGCCAAAATATCCTTCAAAACGGTCCAGGAATTGAAGGGCTTCATCCTGTTCAGCCATATCTTCAAAACCAGAAAGAAATACCAGGCAAAAGAGAAATTCTTGCAGGTTAATATTTTTGATTTTCAAAAATACCTGAGCGGTCTCTATGTGGAACAAGAGGTCATGGACACGCTAATGGGGGATCGAGATCTCGAGAGCACGAGCCTAGAAGAGATCAACCGATTACCCTACCTAAACTTCCCCCTCGATGATGAGCTTGCCTATAACCAAGAGAAAGTGTGGCCCCGGCTCTTCTCCATCTATTTTAACGAGATACTTCTAGAACCTCTGATCCCTGACTCAGTGAAGACTGAGTGGAAGGGGAGATTCTCCATCAAGGGTTACTCTCCAGATTATATGCTTATGTACCTGGTGCAAAAGAAGCCCTTAGAAGCGACTATGTCCCAACTGCGTAAGGACATCGAGGAGTCAAGGTTGTCGGGGTGCTCATTACCCCTTTTGGCCGATTATAAGGATTCCTTTGATTACCTGACACGTACGCTAAAAGTCCTGAAAAGGATAAAGAGCAGGCGCTTTAAGGGGATGCCGGAGATCTTTATGGCTCGACTGAGACAGCCCTTAGAAAACAAGAAAAGACGGTATCTCGCTTTGAATGATGTGTTAAGGCTCATGACCAAAACAAATCGCCTGGAGAGGATAGAGGCCTATTTCAACCCTGATAGGATTGAGGGCGCTGAAACCAAGGTATTGGAAAATCTGGAAATCCTTCCCTTTTTCGGGTTTAGCTACGGAGAATTGAAGGAGATCTTTCTTATCATTGTGGGCCACACGGCTATGGGACGGGTGCTATCCGGAAAAATGAATGAAAAGGCCCTGAAGCCTGTCTCCGATCTGGCTCGAGCATATGGCCAATCGCAAGCCCTCAATCTACTCCGCTACTGCCGGCTCATGAGCATGGCTGAAACCGCAGCATCCAAGAGGAGCGATCTTGATCAAGGGCAATTGGCCGAGCTCTTCGACCTCTACGAGTTCATGGTGAGGGTGGTAACAAGTGGAGAAATGGACTGGGACCGGCTTTTGGATGAGAGGATCAGTTCCATCGGCGGGATCCACAATAAGATCACTCGAAAGATCCTGAAGATGATGAATCATTTTCAGTTCCTCGGCAATTGGTCTGAACTTAGAGACAAAGGGGAAATGGAGAAAGAATCTCTGGCTGATTACGATGAACAGAAACTGACCCGGATAGAGAATATCATCAAGCTTGTAACGGTCATAGAAGACTTCGAAAACATGTTCCTAAAGGGTGATCCGTTGAGGCTGCCCATATTTTACCGCAAATTCCTCAATATGGAATTCCACGGCACTGGCCATCTCTTTGAAAGAATGGATAGCCAGCTCGCTTTTACTCTTTTATGGATAACCGTTAATGTGTGCCGAGGTGAAGTGATAAATTTCAACCCGATCCTGGCAGACGTGGAGTCTTCTCATATTGATGGTCGAGTGAAGAAGGTGGAAGAGGAGGCCAAGGTCATTAACACCAGTTACCTAGACCTGGCCACCCTAGAACAGCTGGGGGAGCAGCTATACAAGACCGGCACGTCGTTCATTTTGGGGACCGGCTTCCAGCTCAAGGTGAACGAGAGAACCCAAACCGTGGATATCACTTACATAGACTTGGATGAAAATATCAAGCGTCTGGAATCCCTGAACAAGAAGTTCACGGGTCATAAGATATCCGAAATATCCATAGAAAATCTCACAGCGTTAGATATTCTTTTTGCAAACTTGGAAAGCTTTTATCAGAGTCACTCAAGACTGCTTTCTCAGAACGACCCACAATTCAAGATACCCGCAAGAGAACAGGGATGGTTCAGCAGCGCGGAGAGCCTGCGGGAAGACCTCAGGCTCAACTTCATAAGGGTCATTTTCCATCCAGAGAATATATACACCGACCTTGACCTCCTTTACCGCCACTGTCGTTCTCTCCTAGATTTTGTTCTTCCTGAATTGATGGCCCTTCAGGAGTTGAAACTTCCCGGAAAAATTTATCTCAAATCTCCTATTATAGATCACACTCTGGCCAGCACCAGGAAGATCGAGGCCCTGGTGAGGGGAGACAGGGAGAGTTTGCAGGATACTCAGTTCCTGCACAGACTGGCGCAAAGGGAGTTCGGGCCCTTGGCATCGGGGACTGTTGGTCTCAATGAATCTCAGATTGAGACAATGGAGGCAATGGTAGGGCATCTGGGTCGTAATCAACCTCTCTTTGATGCCCTGATCAAGTCCTTCATATTCCGCGACCTGGGTCTGGTGCCGGCACTCAGAGAGAAACATAAGGATGAGATCAATCTGGCGAATCATGCCCTGACGGGTGCCTTGTTTTTGGAAAAGGAGAACATACCCGTCAGATATGGCATGGATAAGCGGGCCCAAGAGTACCTGTTGGTCCTTGTGAGATACCATGATCTTCTCCATCACATGATCAGGGGTGAATTTTCTGTTTACGCCATCCAGGAGGTGATTGATTGCGGGGACAGAGACCTGTTTGATGCATTTTTCATAAGCTCATTCATCATGTTCTCAGCCATGAGGGAGGATCTCATACTGGAGGATTTGGCAACACGCCTGTTTCAACTAAGAGACCTCAGCCATAGGATCATGAAAGGGGAAACGACTCTGGAAGATCGCCTTGATGAGATCTATGCGCGGAGAGGACGCCTTTACTATGCCCTGGAGGAATATGACCAGAGCGGAGTCCCAGAGAATATGACACCCGTTGAATACCTTGGGTCATGGAATGGGGGTGAATCGAAAGAGGCCCGTTATGTTCGTGCTGGGAGAATGATATACGCCATGGAGAGGATTTTCAGGTTGCGGGGAATAAGGTATGTTGAATTCCCTGACCTGGCAAGCCTGCTGGTCAAAGTCCCCCTCAAATTTATCTACAAAAAGAGAAGTTATTTTGGGATCGGTTATTCCTCTTTTGAAAAGGAACTCTTCGAGGCCCACCGCATATATAACAGCCTTCAGAGATTACCCGAAAGGGTAAGGCATTTCATTTTAGAGCACCTAGTTACTGACGAAGTGCGCATATTTGGATTCGAAAATGTGGGGATCTATCTGAACTACGAAAACTTGATTAAGCTCCTTTTGATTGCCCTTTTGGGTTCAGAAAAGTTCAAACGAGATCAAAGGCCCGTATGCCTAAATTTCCTGCATATGGCAGAGGAGATTGAGAAGCGCTATGAGGCCGTGAATGACACGCTAAGCGACATCTCCGTAGAAAAGCTATGGGACAATACGTATCAAGTGAATCACTTTTTCAAGGCGAAGACGGGCCTTGTCATGAAAAAGGACATCCCTCGAAAGGTGCTTTCAATGGCTTTCGTGGATAAGATCAACATGCCGCAGAAGATATCCTATATGGGGACCATCACTGACGTGGAACAACTCAAGAACTACTTCCACCACAGTCTCCGATCATTGAGAAAAAGCCCCTTTCGTACTGAAGACTATGAACTGCAGTTAGAAGAGGCGTATGATACAAGATTGGTGGAGATTACAGACCTTATGCTGGATCAGGTAAAGCAGCAAATGGCTTTGTTGAATGACTTGAGAGAAATTCAGAACCTCTTCTCCGATCTCGTGGAGCGGGCTTTGGAAATCGGATTCACGGGTGACCAGAGAAACAGACTAAGCGACCTTTATGAGGTAAGAAAAGACCAGATAAGGCGAGAAAAGCTGGACGAGATTAATGCGCTAATTAAAACTATAAATGACATCCATGAACTCAAGGATTACTGGGACAGCGTGAAATGGTATCTGATGAATAATAGGCCGTTCCTGGGAAAGGAATTTGAAAATCTTATATCGAAGAAATTTGACGAGGCGGCGCTAAGATTGCAAGAGGTTTGAGCGAATGAAGGAGCATTTACCCGCCGGTGCCATATAGCAATTCCATTTAAGGGGGCAAAACAATTTTTCCAAACTGCTCACCCCGCTCCATCAACGCATAGGCTTCACGACCCTTGCTCAATGGCATCACCCTGTCCACCACGGTCCTGAGCTTACACTCCCACAGCAACGCCGTAACATCACGGAAGTCTTGGTCTGTGCCCATGGTGCTTCCAATGAGACTGATCTGTTTGCCAAAGGAGCTGAGAAATACATATCTTCATCCATCTATTTCCCTCCATGGACCATCTCGTCTAATAATCTGTCGAGTTCATCTTCTGGCAGAATCTGTTTTTCCAAGGCAATTTCTCTCACGGTCTTTTTTTTCTCGTAGGCCTCCTTTGCGATGGCAGCCGCCTTGTCATACCCGAGAACCGGTACCAGACCAGTGGCTATGGCAAGACTCTGTTCCAGATAAGAGGCGCATCTCTCTGTATTCGCGGATATTCCATCCGCACATTTTTCTGCCAATGCTGTTGTTGCTGAGGAGAGGAGATGAATCGATTGCAAGAGATCGTAGGTGATGACCGGGAGCATGGCATTAAGCTCAAAATATCCTCCCTGCCCAGAAAAAGTGATAGCCGCATCATTGCCGATGACCTGCGCAGCCGCCTGGATGACGGCCTCAGGTATCACCGGATTTACCTTTCCTGGCATAAAAGAAGAACCGGGTTGAAGGGAAGGGATATTGATTTCTCCCAACCCACATCGGGGTCCAGATGAGAGCCACCTGATATCATTGGCTATCTTGATGAGGCTAACGGCGAAAGTCTTAAGAACACCGCTGACTTGCACAGCCCCATCTTGTGCGCCCTGAGCCTCAAAATGATTCAGGGCCCTTTTGAAGGGAAAACCCGTCTCTTCAGAGATGTGGGCGATGACTCTAGGGGCAAACTCGGGGTGGGTATTCAGTCCCGTACCGACCGCTGTACCACCCAAGGCAAGTTCCGACAGGGCCTCCTCGGTTCCCCGAATTCTACTCACACCCCATTCCACCTGTCTGGCATAGCCGCTGAATTCCTGGCCCAAGGACATGGGAACAGCGTCCTGTAAGTGGGTTCTGCCAATTTTTCTTACACGAGCAAATTCGTCGGCCTTGCCTTTCAGACTCTCATGAAGCTTTCCCATGGCGGGAATAAGACGGTCTCTGAGGGTGGTCAGGGCGGCTATGTGAATGGCAGAAGGGATCACGTCATTACTGGACTGACCCAAGTTGACGTGGTCGTTGGGATGTACTGGACTTTTGCCCCCCCTTTTCCCCGTGAGGATCTCGTTGGCACGACCTGCGATCACCTCGTTGGCATTCATATGGGTGGACGTTCCAGAACCCGTCTGGAACACGTCTACGACAAATTGATCGTCCAATTGGCCCAATGTAACTTCTTCTGCGGCCTTGATAATCGCTTCTGCCAATTTCGCATCCAGCAGTTCCAACTCGAGGTTAACTCTTGCGGCATTCTTTTTTATCATGCCCAATGCCCTTATGAAAGACGAAGGAAATGTGAGACCGCTTATGTCAAAGTTTTCCACGGCCCGCTGGGTCTGGGCCCCATAGTAGGCCCCATCAGGGACCAAGACCGATCCCATGGTATCTTTTTCTTCCCTGGATTTCATGACCATACCCCCAGTTTATAAAGTTATTTTGCAAAGAACGTTTGTCAATACTCGCTTTTCATTCGTGAAAAGGGTTTCTGAAGAGGCCATACAACACTCCATGAAGTCATTCCCGCGAAAGCGGGAATCTAGGATTTTCAGAGTGTTCTGGACTCCCGCTTTCGCGGGAGTGACAAGATTATGGATTGTCATCAATGTTGCATATGGACGACTCGTTTAAAGTTACCCAGGAAACCTGAGCTGTACAAGGTTATCATTCTGTCGTGGTGGGGAGTGATCTACCAATGACACCTGCTAATAGCAACATTGTCCCATATGCGCAAAAACACATCTTAGGAGAACAGAGTGTCAGAGGCTCTTGATACAGGAAAGGCTTCGTGTCTCTTAATCTTCTCGGCGGTAGAGTATGCCGACGCTGAAGTCATCTTCAAGAACCCTATCCATGGCCTGCCTATAATCTGACGGGTCGTGTTCTTTGGGCAGTGGATGAATCCAGCTTTTGAGATGCTCCCAAGTTTTGAATTGCTTATCAAA
>JASFEQ010000037.1:0-18510 GCA_050124735.1 Desulfobacteraceae bacterium
GTTGGGGTGTCTCCATAGCATTGAAATCCACTCCGTCACCCATGGGAAGCCCGTATGGGTGAGCACAATCTTCAGACTCGGAAAATGGATGGCAATTTCATCTGCCCGCATGGGTCGGCTGTAATCACTGGGAAGAGGCTCGGCTGATTGGCCCGTCTGCATGCAGACAGGGATATCCAGATCCAGACACAGGGCATATAGGGGATAGAAGCGCCTATCATCTAGAGGTAATCCATAGCTGCCCGGGTGAATCCACACATACTTGATCCCGAACTCCTTTACCGCCCTCTCCACATGTTTGAGGCTCCATTCGATTTTGTGGGCATTATAGGTGCAGCCTCCAATGATCCTACCATTTGACTCTTCATTCCACTTGGCCAGTTGTTCCAGGGTCACATAGACATCTAGGTGGTACTCATGTTGTGACCAGACCCCCATTTGATCAATGCAGATATAGTCCACCCCAATCTCATCCATCTCAGCGAGCACTTCAGCCACAGACTCCTTGGGACCCATCTTTGCCACCGCCTTCCAGGCGTCTTCGGGTTTCTCGATTCCAAATTTCTTGAGCACGCCACCAAAGGTGGTGATAGCCATGATTTGGAATTCGTAATTGGTAAACATCTTTTTGAGCACATCTCGGCTGGGATAAAATGGGCGACACATGGCATCTACGGCCTTGATGGCGCTCAGTTCCTCGGGTGTAATCTCCTTTTTCTCCATGGACTCTCCTCCTCATCAAGAAGTCATTTTAGTCATTTCACAAACCCATCTCGCTCGTTCCAAATCCCCCCGCCCGCCTCGCCTGCGCGAGAGCAATGGCGGGCAGGCACAACCCCCCTTTAGCACAGGGGGGCAACTGAATAACCCTACTCCAAGGGTTTGCGGCCTTCCCCCTTTTCTAAAGGGGGATCAAGGCCTGCCCGCCATCGCGAGCCTGCTCACTCAGGCGAGGCGGGCGGGGGGATTTTGTCTGATCGCTCAGACAATCAAAACATGGAATAGCCGCCGCTTACACTGATCGTCTGGCCGGTGATCCAACTGGCCCGGTCAGAGGCGATGAAAACCACCATATTGGCCAGGTCCTGTGAACGACCCAGACGGCGCAATGGGTAACCATGCTTTGCCAGCTTCTCTTGAACCTCCGGGGGGAAGAGTTTTATGACGTTATCCTCCCGGAACAGGCTGTATTTGCCTTTTTCTTCTTCCTCAGGCATGGTGGCCCCTGGACAGACGCAGTTGGAGCGGATCTGGAATCTGCCGAATTCCCTGGCCGTATTCTTGGTAAAGGAGATAACGCCACCCTTGGCCGCTGCGTAGACGCTCTCACGAAATTCGCCGAGGCGCCCTGCATCAGAACCCATGTTGACGATACTTCCGCCTTTCTGTTCGACCATTTGGGGAAGCACGGCGCGCACGAAATAGATGACGTGACGCAGGTTGAGGTCCAGGTATTTCTCATATTTCTCCACGGGGATCTCCAGGAAAGGGATAAAATCGTCCCAGCCCACATTATTTACAAGGATATCCACGCCACCGAACTCGTCGATTGTCTCCTTTACCACCCGTTCTGCGTCAGGATACTTGGTCACGTCAGCCTTGATGTACTTGGCTTTGGGGCCTTTATCTTGAACCATCTGGGCCACCTTATTGCCGCTCTCCTCATCCAAATCAACGATGGCCACATTTGCAGCCTCTTCGCCAAAGGTGAGACAAATGGCGCGTCCGATATTGGATGCACCTCCCGTCACAATCACATTTTTTCCCTTAAGACCTAAATCCATACTCATACCCTCCTTCTTAAATATTAAGTGCTCTATTTTAATTTAGCTTCTTGAGTCCCAGACCATCCAAAAAGGTATCGATTCGAGCCAACGTCCTCTCCAAATCAAAATCCCTTGTGTCAGCCATGTTTCCTTCAAACGTCATAACCGGGACGTTTTTTTTCAATAAATCCAATCTTGCTTCCAATATCCCTATGGACGTGCCTTCACAGCCCTTATTAAGGTGAGAAATCAGGGCATCCACCTTCCATTGATCAACCAGTTGGTTGGTAATTCTGAGCCGCTCATCTACGGACTGAAAGATACGCCATCCCCAATTCCTCAATCTGTAATCTGCATAGGCCCGGAGTGCCTCTTCACGCGTGCTGAGCTTCACTCCCCGCTCTTCCGGTGTTTGGAATGGAACAACCGTGCCATCCGTCTCTTCATCAAAGGCCCCCATTAAGCCAAACGTATACCATGATCCCACGGAGACGACCCCATATTCCTTTTCCATGTAGCGAAAGACCTTGAGCGCTGCCCAAGGGGGTTGCGAATCAGTGATCACGCGATATCTTTCGTGGGCGACTGCGGCAATCCCCCTCTCAGCCCTGTCTTTAACCTCGTCTCTCAATTCATGGTAAAAATCAGCCACTTCCTTTCGATGGGGATTTAAAGTGGTTAGGACATAAAGGCTAAACATGGTTTTTTCGTCCAAGGGTGCAGGGATATTCTTATTATAGGTGCATATCTCTGCCCAAAGGGAAAGGGATCGGCATTCGTTGTTAATGGACTCGATGAGCAAGTCATCACTGTAATCTCTGCCCGTGACTTCTTGCATCATTTCAATGGCTTCATTCATTTGCTGAACAATATATCTCAACGCCCCTTCCCTGTCTGGAATATTGGGATAGGGGCCCACTGAGACATCTATGGCCCGTAAAGGTATTCCGCCTTCAAGTTCACCCGCATGCTGATACCATTTGGCGTGAGAGCAACAGACGTGTGATGAGAAGAGGAAGTCCGCCACCGGCCATTCATCCAAAATGGTGCCATCGGGCAGTATAAACTTGTCCAGGATGAGACCACCCCAGTAATTCCGCAAATAGCCGCAAAGATCGCGCGCTATGCCCGCTTTTTCTGCGGCCTCAAGGCACTGGAGAGAGAAATCTTCAAAATAGGTACTTGTGGCGCCATAGGGTTCGCCAGTGACTGAGTACACATCCTCACCTAACCCCGAAGGAATAGCATTGAAGGCCCAGGCCGAACCACTCCATCGAATTCCGCCCTTCTCTCTTGCCTCCACATAGTCCTGGTAGTACTTGAAACGCAATTCTTTGGCTTTACTCCAACACTTCAATGCTTCTGTTGGGTATGTTTTTTCTTTACCCATCTTTATCAAACCTCCATATTATCGCGGACGACTTGAACAAAATGGCGTCGCATTATATGTCATTGCGAGCGCCAGCGAAGCAATCCCTTAAGATTGCCACGTCCTCCCGCTTCCGCGGGAGTCCTCGCAATGACTTCTTTTCTTGGCCCCCGCCATAGCCATTTCTCTGTCATTTCCTTATACACTTCCAGCCTTAAAAAAGATCAACCATCGTTTCCAAGAAGGCCTCAACCCGCACCGCGAATTGCCCGGCAGGTACGGTGATATCGAATTCAAGGAAGTAGGTGGGAATATCCAGTTCCTCCTTGAAAAACTTCGTTAATGCAGGGATGTCCAACTCATGGGGATCACAGAATTTCTGTTGCATGACAATGGCCCCCTCAACACCATAGTCCTTCACCAGTTCAGCGATATGATCAAACCTCTGACGTGCTGGCCAATCCTTGCTGGGACAGGAGGGGCGGTCAAGATAGCGAGCAGCAATGGCCATCACCCTATCTTCCTGAGGGACAACCTCGTTCCAAAAGTCCCGACTGCCTGTGCAATGTTCTTCAATCACCAATGTGGCCGGCAAGCTTAAACGCTGCTCAACCATCTGAAAAAACTCACGGTCATCATCCTCACTCCCCACAATCATCAGTCGCGTGCCTGTTTCGCGATCTAAATTTCTCTCTGGCAGTTCCTTGATCAGCTCTTCCAATGCCTGACTATGCTCTCTTTTGTCCGTGAGCTGGCTGGCCAGGGCCACTTCCAGGGCTTCCAGACCCGTGATCCGCGGATCTTCTTTCTTTCGGAATTCATAGACTTGGTGCAATAACTGGCGGTTGGTGTTGCAAATCTCAATCCCTCTGTCCAAATCCTCACGGGTGATTTCTCGGCCAATCCAGTCCTCCAGGGACTTTTTGAATCGCACCAGCTCTCCGTGAAGATACTCATATCTCCCATTACCCTGGGTGCTATGGGGCATGTAGAGGTAATAGGAATAATCTATTGGGACGTGCTTTTCCCAGCTCCAAAACGTCTGGCGAATGTGCAGACAGGACTGGGCGATCATGATCCCGTCCAGATAATCATATTTCCCCTCCAGTCCCTGGCCCAGGCAATCACGGCAGAAGGGACAAAACATGCTGCCATAAATATGGGGCTCAACCAGACTGGAAGCTTTATGCCCTCCAAAAATCCTGACCGGAAGAACGTCCGCAGCGTAGAGTATTTCCGTTGGTACATAGGTGCAAAGGTAACCGACTACCTTCCCTCCAGTTTTTTCCTTCCACTCCCGGGCATAATCGTGTCTCTTATCTACCCAATCTTGGAATTTCTGATCCAATTCTTAGCCTCCTTCGATGTTTTAAACTAATAAAAACGCAGTAATTCGCGTGTCGTTGCGAGGAGCCGGAGGCGACGAAGCAATCTCATGCGCTCGAGATTGCCACGCCCTTCGGGCTCGCAATGACCATGTAAAGACTATTTTGGCGTTTGCACCAGCATTGTTCAGCCTTCTGTATGGTCCTAAGCATAGAGAAATTCATCCATAGATGATCTTAGTGCTTCCCGGAAATCAGGATGCGCAATTTCACAAATGGCTTCTGCCCTCTCTCGGGAAGTCTTCCCGCTCAGTTGTGCAATCCCAAATTCACTCACGAAGTAGTCGATATCGGCCCTCGTGGTGGTTACAGGCGAGCCTGGGGACAGGCTAGGGACAATTCGCGAGACTTTTCCGCCCTTGCCGGTGGAGGGAAAACAAAAAATCACTTTCCCATCCTCAGATGCCCTAGCCCCACGAATAAAGTCCATCATCCCCCCTACCCCATTTATCAGGGAACCATCTACAGTTTCCGAATTCACCTGCCCTAAAAGATCCACCTGAAGGGCCACATTCAATGAGATAAATCCCTTCAATTTCTTAAGTACTGAAATATTGTGGGTATAAGATGCGGGGTAGAATTGGACGCCAGGATTCTCATGGATAAAATCATAGAGCTTCTGGGTGCCAATCGCTGAGGTGCAGACGATCTTTCCACTGTCTATTGTTTTGGTTTTCCCTGTGATCACCCTCTCCTGTACCATCTCCATAACGGAATCACTTATGAGTCCGCTATGGATACCCAGATCTTTTTTGTGGATCAATCCCCCTAAAACGGCGGCGTGGACTCTTCCTGGCCCGAACTGAAGAACGGCTCCATCAGGAATGAGTTGGGCACAAAACCCTGCAATGGCTATCTCTGTTTCTCCAGGTGGGGAAACTTTGTACTCGGGAAGAGGCCGCGCCGTTTCCACCACAAAATCGAAAGATGATTCGTGAATCAGAGAATCTCCATGGGTCCGGGGCATCTTGGAATTCAATTCAGCAATGACCAATGGCGCCGCAGCAACCGCTTCAGGATAATACTCGATGGATATACCAAAACTGCAGTACCCATCCCTATCAGGGGGTGTTACCTGGACAAGCACAACATCCAGAGGAAACGTTCCATTGGAGAAGCATGCCGCAATCTCAGAGAAGTGACAGGGAAGATAAGACGCCTGTTGGCGTTCTATTGCCCCTCGCAAAGAACCCACCGAAAAGGTCCTAATGGAAAAAAATCCATGATATGATTCATTTCCGTAAAGGGGTTTGCTAATGGGAAATGAGGTGTAGATGGTGATCCCACGTAGGCGTCCCCTTTGCTCCACCAACTCGTTCACCAACCCCTGAGGTTCGGCTGCCATCCCCCCAATGGCCACATGATCGCCCGGACGAATATGGGAAATGGCCTCACTAACGCTCACCCTTTTCGGCTTGCCAGCAGATCCCCCCATATCCTTTTTACCAAGTTAGCATTCCACGCCTGCTGCACTTGTCTTCAGCAAAGCTCCCTGCGCCAAGGCATACAAGAGTGTCTGTGCACACTATAGGCCTTTTGTCCTTGGCGGAGGGACATGTTATGGTGTAAGTGAACGAATGTTCGTTCTATAACAAGAGATCTTTAGGTGTCAAGAAAAATTGCAGCTTAAGGCTTGTTTCTGGTGAGGATAATGACGACAGAATTGCCGATGGCCCTCCCCCCAACATTGTGTTGGAGTCCATACCCCTTTTTGATTTCCACTTGCCTCTCGCCCACCTCTTCTCGGAGATGCCAATATAACTCGATGCACTGGGAGATTCCGGTCGCTCCCAGGGGATGGCCTTTGCAGATTAGTCCCCCGCTCGCATTGCAAGGTATTCTCCCGGTCCGCTCAGTTTCTCCTTGCGCGATAAGATCTTTTCCCTCACCCCTCTCACAGAAACCCAAATCCTCGTAGTCAATGATCTCGGTTATGGTAAAGCAGTCATGGATTTCTGCCAGGTCTATGTCCTTGGGGCTTATTCCCGCCATTTTGTAGGCCTCCTTGGCCGACCTCACTGTAGCCGCGTAACTAGTGAAGGAGTCCACTTCGTGCTGATAATAAAAATCAGTTCCACAGCCCATGCCTGCGATGTAAACAGGTTTGTCCGTATATTTTTCTGCAAGATCTGCTCGGCACAAAACGACACAGGCCGCTCCATCGGTTTGGGGACAGCAATCCAAGATATTGAGAGGATTACACACGACCGGTGATCTGAGCACATCTTCAATGGTAATTTCAGACCTAAATTGGGCATAAGGATCTAATACGCCGTTCTTCCTGTTCTTTACGGCCACCATGGCCAACTGCTCCTTTGTAAGCCCGTACTCATACATGTACCTTATCGCTTTGGGCGCGAACATGGTCATGGCTGTTTCTCCCAAGGTGAGAAGGGGGTGTCCCTGTACCGCGATTCCCAACAAGCCAGTGGTGTGCGCGTCCCTCATCTTTTCATAGCCGGCCGCCAAAACCACGTCATAAACGCCAGAGGCCACGCCAAAGGCGGCGTTGCGTATGGTATCACTTCCAGTGGGACAACCATTCTCTACACGAGTACATGGAATGCCTGCCAGCCCCAATTGGGCCACCAGACTGTTCCCGCCTTGGGCGCCTTGCCCATGGAGTTCCGGCCTGGCTGTGCCAACCCAGGCGGCCTGAATATCTTTAGGGTCAAAACCCTTGTCTACGCTACTGATGCAGTTCAAATAGGCCTCTTCCAGCATCACCTCCCAGCTCTTGTCAAAGAGTTCTCCGAAAGGGATCATTCCTGCACCCACCATAGCTACTCTGTTCCATCCCATAACCAACTACCTCCGTGCTTGACGGTCTCAGGCCTCTCTTAGCGGCCTAAAGACATTTCCATAAACACCAATCCCGTCTTGGGTAATGATATTTCTGAGTACCAACTCAACAGGCATATCCACATTGATATCATCATCCGTTCGAATCTCGGTCCCCAAAGCTCTATAACGATTCCCATCCTCAAGATCGGCAATAACGATGGGCTGAGGGCTTTGTAGCGGCGGGGGAACATAGATGCTCACGCAATATGTGTGAACCTTCCCCCTTCTGCTCAGGACAACCTGTTCAAATTCAGTATCTCCACACCGGATGCACACTCTTCTTATGGAGGGAGGATAGTTCACATAGCCACATTTTTTGCATTTTATTCCGTTAAGCCGCCTTATTTCAGGCCCGTCCCTCCAGAGGGCCGAAGAGGCGGGTGGAAATCCAAGTTTTGTGGGACTTGCGTCCTTTTTGAGGGTCCCCTTCATTTTTGCAAAGGTGACATAGTCCTCCAGGTCCACCTTGCTCTTAAGATAGGAATCCACCGCTTTTGCCCTCCCCCTCTTCTCTTCAATCCCTTGATTGACTTTCAAAGCAATGGCATCACTGACACCGGATCCATACGACAAGGCAAGTATTCTCTCCCCCGGTTTCGCCTGGTCTAAAACAGCCGCTAAGCCCATTAATACGGAAGCCGCCCCTAAGTCCCCCACAAGGGAGAAGAGGTCTGCCGTTTGCATCTGTTCTGGTTTCACGTTCATGGTTTTGGCTGCCTTTTTTACCATTCTTGCGTCGGGTTGCTGCAAGATGACATATTGAAAATCCTCAATACGGGCGCCCAGCCTATCCAAAAGCCCACTTCCCGCCTTTAAAACATGTCTCTGGTAACCATAATCCCTGGTAAATCTGGGTTCATACTCCTTTGGGTAGGGTGATCCGGCCTCTCTCCATCGATCCACGATGTTACTGGAGTATGTGTATACCGCCTCGATTTGGGCGATCGTGTTTTGTGATCCCAGCAGAACTGCCGCTGCACCATCCCCGCAATTCATCTCCTCCAGACTCCCTGGAGAGGCAGAACGGGCTTCTGACCCTATAACGAGGCCGTACTGGATACGATTGGCCTCGATGCCATCCTGGCATGCCTTGAAGGCAGCAAAGCTTGCACGGGGCGAAGCGGTAAAGTCGGCCAGATCCATCTCCTCTTTGCTCCTCAACACTTCACTGATGATTCCTAAAGAAGAGTGTTCTAAATGGGGATAGGAGTCGGTGCCGAGATACAAGGCATCCAGTTCGGTGGAGCTATCAATGCCTGAGTGCGTTATGGCATTCAAGGATGCCTCTGCTCCCATGGTTATTACATCTTCGTCATGATAGCTCACGCTACTCTCTCCCCTGCCTCCACTGGACCACGCCTTTCCGATTATTCCTCGACCAACGCGGTATTTAGGGATGTAGACGCCATATCCCACTATTCCTGCTGACATTGCACCCTCCTTTATAAGTGCCTAAAGTGCTCTAAAGTGTCTAAAATGCCTAAAGTGAATGATGTCTTGCTCAATTTCAAAATCGGCCTCGCCAAAGGCGGGCACCTCAGCTTTAGCTTAGTTGAAAACCGTTGTATCGGCCAAGGCGTGCCCGAACACATCTGACCTGCACCACCGGAGATCCCGCTATGCTGGGAAGGACCAGGCTTCCGAGATTCCCATGAAGATGGCCCGTGCGAAAGCGCGGGGTGCCTTAAATTAAGACGATCCTTTTACGCTAATATAAACGAATGTTCGTTTCAATAACTAAATCAATTTCTGTTGTCAAGATGGAGCCTCTCTTTACCTCTTTTTCTCATCCACCCTACCACATTTCTGATGAAAAACAGTCCCTTTTATACCTTCATGGGCTGAGCTGCTCTTAAATCCCATGACCGTTGAATTTACTTGAGAAGACTATCAGCATTTGTTAGATAGGTAATCTATTATCCTTCTTTGTCTTAGAGCAGATGTCAAATTTTTAAAATCAAAATTTCTTGAAAGGGGGAAATAATGTTTCGCAATTTGCCGAAATTTGAATTTCTGAGCCCCAAGTCCATAAAAGAGGCCATCTCCCTTCTTGCCAAATATGGCCCCAAGGCCAAGGTGATTGCCGGGGGCACGGACCTCATATCAGAAATGAGATGGGGCGAATGGCGCCCTCAATATGTCTTAGGACTAAGTCAGATACCGGGTCTGGATGAGATTCAATTTGACAAGACGACCGGTCTCAGAATGGGCGCTGCATGCACCATAGGCGAGATAGAGAGATCCAAGGTCATCAAAGAGTATTATCCCCTATTGGCTCAGGCTGCCTCTGTGTTGGGGTCGATGGAAATAAGGAATCGGGCCACGGTAGGGGGCAACCTGTGTACTGCGGCGCCTTCTGCGGATATGCCTCCATCTCTGCTGGTGCTGGGGGCTAAGGCTGTGATGGCTACCAAAAAGGGAGAAAAGGTGGCAGCTCTTGAAGATTTTTTCACAGGGCCCAAGAAGACAATCCTGAATCATGATGAGATCTTGGTCAGACTGGAAATACCACCTATGGAACCTGACAGTGCCGGCGAATACATCAAGTTTGGCAGAAGGAATGCCATGGAGATCGCCATGATCGGAGTGGCCGCACTGATTACCCTTGAGGATGGGAATAACACCTGTAAAGCGGCGAGATTAGCCTTTGCGACAGCAGCACCTACGCCCATTCGTTCCAAAGAGGCAGAGAAAGTTCTAACCGGCAAAAAACTGATTGGAGAAATCATTGATCTAGCCGCCGAGACTGCATCTAACGAGGCTTCACCCAGAACTTCGTGGCGGACAACGGAAGAATACAGGCGAGATTTGATTCGGGCCTTGACTCGTCGGGCCATACAGAAGGCGTTAGATAAACTCGAATCATAATCCTGGAGGAGGGTGTGGTGAAACAGACAATTGATTTAAAGGTAAACGGACAGACCTACGAAGTGGAGACACAGCCCTGGAGGACATTGGCCGAGGTCCTAAGGGATCAATTAAACCTGACCGGAACCAAGATAAGTTGTGCCGAGGGGCACTGTGGTGCCTGCACGGTTATTATTAATGGTAAGGCCGTAAATTCATGCCTCATGCTCATAGCAGAAGCCCAGGGGAAAGAGATTCTTACCATAGAAGGGTTGTCGAAGGGGGTTGAACTTCATCCTATTCAGGACGCCTTTGTGACCCACGGCGCTGTCCAGTGCGGGTTTTGCACGCCTGGTATAATTATGGGGACCAAGGCATTTCTTCTGGAGAATCCAGATCCATCCGAAGAAGAAATCAAAAAGGCCCTTTCTGGTCATTTGTGCCGATGCACGGGTTACGTCCAGGTTATTGAGGCTGTGAAAGCTGCTGCGGAAAATATGAAACCGAGCCGTTTTGAAGGGAGATAACAGATGAAGGAACATGAGACCCTCGACGTTATTGGGAAGCCATATCCGAAAAAGGATGCGAGGATAAAGGTCACGGGGGAGTGTCGTTTTGCGGGTGATATTGCCGTACCTGGGATGCTTCACGGAAAGATGTTGCGCAGCCCCCATGCCCATGCCCGGATTCTCAACATAGACACGAAGAAAGCTGAGGGGCTGAAAGGTGTGCGGGCGGTCATTACGGGTAAGGACTTTCCTGGAATTTTATATGGGAACTTCGCCCACACCAGGGACTATCTTCCCCTAGCTATTGACCGGGTAAGATATATTGGGGAGGAGGTGGCGGCGGTGGCCGCTGAAGACGAGGACACGGCCTGGGAGGCATTGGATCTGATAGATGTGGCGTATGAACCGCTGCCAGCCGTCTTTGATCCTGAGGAGGCCATGGAGCAGGGGGCCCCTCTCCTCTACGATAATAAGCCCAACAACATTAGCTCTAAGTCTGAGTGGGAATTTGGCGATTTGGAAAAGGGCCTAAAGGCATCCTCTCTGATCAGGCAGGATGTATTTCATACCCAGCCTTTCAAGCACGGTATGCTGGAGACTCACACGTGCATTGGCTTTTGGGATGCAGATGGGAAGGTCACCCTGGAGGCATGCAAGCAGAGTCCTTATGTTGCTTGGCGGCAATTGGCCATGGGTCTGGGCCTTCCACCCCACAAAGTCAGGGTAAAACAGACCTTTATAGGCGCGGGCAATTCGGGAGGCAAGCAGGAAGCCATGCCCATGGATTTCGCTGCGGTGATGCTGGCCAGTCGGACAGGCCGGCCGGTCAGGATCGTTCACACAATGGAGGAAGTCCTGATCATGGGGCATATGCGCCATCCCTACAAGATAGACTTGAAAGTTGGTGTGAACAAGGACGGGATCATCCAAGCCATGGACTGCTATGCCATTGCCGATGGCGGGGCCCATGGCAGTATAGGTCAGCTAAGCATTTACCTCCTGGGGGCCTGGTTGATGATGGCCTATAAGATAGCGAACGTTAGATACAAGGGCTGCCGGGTGTACACCAATAAATCCTTTTGTGGGGCCCTGAGAGGCCACGGCGTACCCCAGGCGCGATTTGCCTTTGAAGGACTTCTGGACAGTATCGCAGACGAATTGGGTATGGATCACTTTGAGATTAGAAAGAGAAACGCCATTACGCCTGGCTACGAGGCTCCCAATGGATTCAAAATAACCACCTGTGGTTTCAAAGAGGCCCTTGATAAGGCGGAGGAGGTCTCTGGTTGGCGTCAGAAAAAAGGCAAGTTACCCAAATATCGAGGCATTGGTGTGGGGGCTTCGGGCTTTATAAGCGGCTCTAACATCATGGGCATGTCTGCCTGTTCGGCCATGCTGAAAGTGCAGGAGGACGGCTCCGTCGCTCTGCAGACGGGAGCCACGGATGTGGGCCAGGGATGTGATACGGTTCTGCCCATGATCGTGGCTGAAGTTCTTGGGATAGAACCGGACGACGTGAGCTTTGCCCTGGTGGACAGTGATCTCACGCCCATTGATGGCGGTACCTGGTCTTCAAGGGTGACCTTCTATGCTGGCAACGCCGTGAAAATAGCGGCCCTTGATGCGAGGAAGCAGATCGCTGATGCGGCCGCCGAGATTTTGGAGGCCCGGCCGGAGGACCTTATATTCAGAAAAAAGAGAGTTTATGTCAAGGGAAGCCCTGACCAGGGGGCCAAGCTGGATAAGGTGATTCGTTATTGTCAGAATAAGAAAGGGATGACCATTATGGGGCGGGGGTACTACAATGCGCCATGCGGCCATCTAGATTTTGCAAAGGGCTATGGTAACTTTACTGCCGCCTACACTTTTTACGCCCAGGTGTGCGAGCTGGAGGTGGATCCGGAGACAGGCCAGGTCCAAATCCTGAACGTGTGGACCGCGCATGACGGGGGACGGGAATTGAATCCCATGCTCGTCAGGGGCCAGTTGATCGGCTCTACGGTGATGCATGTGGGGCAGGCCCTATTTGAAGGCATTATCCGGGATGATAGAGGAGATACGCTAAATACATCATTTAGAGATTATAAGATGCCCACTTTCAGTGACATCCCTGGATTTCAGGGCCTTTATTCGATGGACATGCCAGATCCCGAAGGCCCCTTTGGGGCCAAGGAGGCTGGTGAGGGGGCAAGCGGTCCTGTCATAGCCTCGATCGCCAATGCCATTCATGATGCCATTGGGGTCCGAATCAAAAGTTTGCCCATAACGCCTGAAAAGATTCTTAAGGCCATTAAGGAAAGAAAGTAAAGAACCCGGGCCCTAAGTACCAGGTTATTGACTTTAAGACAGGTTATTGACTTTAAGATAAAAACTGACCCGAAGGTGTCTCTGAACGCCGCTGAACCAAGTCCATCAGCGAGAAGATAGGTCTCGTTTGCCCTTCTCTGTTCTTCGACGCTCTTCATCTCTTACTTCACGCCTCAGGAGTTTTCCCACTTTAGACTTAGGGAGCATATCCCTGAACTCTATATAGTAGGGGACCTTATACGGTGCGAGCCTCTCTCGACACCATCTGATGAGATCGGTTGCTCCCACGCCCCTCACAGCTTCCCTGATCACCACCATCGCCTTAATGCGCTCACCCACCTTCGCGTCAGGGACACCAATGACGCATGCCCCCATCACCGCCTCATGATCCTGCAGCACGGCTTCGATCTCTGAACAGGAGACGCGATATCCTTTATATTTTATGATGTCTGCTCCCCTGTCCGTGTAAGAGAGCTGCCCATCATGAGCCACTGTGACGATGTCTTTCATCCTGTAATATAGCTTTCCGCCCAGCTCCACAAAGCCAGCTGCTGTCTCCTCAGGCTTGTTCCAGTAAGCGCGAACCATATATTCAGAGGAGGTGAGCAACTCACCGGGGCTATCGGACGTCACGGGATCAAGGGAATCCGGGTCGACAACTTTGATTTTCTTGGATGTAACGGGAAAACCGATGACATTCGGGCTGGGCTCTTGATCCATAGGGCTAAAGGCCACAAATCCCGTCTCTGTTGCACCGAAATTCTGATATATGGGCACGTTGAACTTCTGCCTCCAACGATTAAATATCTCCGTTGGAAGCACATCCCCCCCACTCCAGCAGTATCTCAGCGAGCTTAAGTCATAGAAGTCCAGTCTATCATTTTCAAGGATCATTCGATAAAGGGTGGGTACGCCGGATAATAGATCAACGCTATACTTCTCAATGGCCTTCAAAATGGAGTCCACCTCAGGGATGGGCATGAGGACGGTCCTGCTGCCTAGACCAAGGCCAATTGAAAGAAACGTTGCCTGTCCCATAATGTGGAAAAGGGGCCCCACCATGATCATTGTAGATGCCCCCTCGCTGATATAGCCTTCAATTACCTTCTGATAATCGTTAATCATACAATTTATAAAGGAATGGGTTCCGGGTACACCCTTGGGCAGGCCAGTGGTTCCCCCTGTGTATAAGATGTAGGCAAGGTGTTCCCTCGGATCTATTTTTGGCCTTGGCGGTTGCGGTGGATGTTGGGCGATTAACTCCTTGAAAGCGAATATCTTCTCTCCCCGCTCGATGCTTCCGCGCGGTACTCTATCAAAGAGCATCCCTACGACCCGTTTCCACAGAGGAAGCATGGAGGCAAGGCCTGTGTAAATAACCCGCTTGAGGCCCGTATGAGGAAGAACCTCCTTCACATAACCGAAATTTGTATCCTGGCAAATGATGGTCTCAGCCCCAGAATCATTGATCATATAAGTGATCTCACTAGGGGTGTAAATAGGAGAAACGGGAACGGCTATGGCCCCAATCTCCAGGATGGCTAGATAAGTGATGACCCACTGAACACAATTGGGCAGGTATATGAAGACCTTGTCATTCTCCTTCACACCCAACTCATGAAGGGCGGTGGCAAACCTGTCGCTTAGTTCTTTCAATTGAGTATACGAAAAGGATTTGCCCAGATAGATCAAGGCCACTTTGTCCGGAAACCTTTGGCAGTTCTGCTCAAAGGTGAAGAGTGCATGTTGATCCATCAGGGATGTGCCTTCCATAATCTCCTCGCTAAATCCCAAAGTAGGCGGCCTTCACGTCCGGATTTTCTATGAGTTCTTCTTTGGTTCCGCTCAAAACGGCATTCCCGTTTTCCAGCACATACCCGTAATCCACCATGGGCAAGACTGATCTGGCATATTGTTCTGCTATGAGCGTGGTAATGCCTGTTTGCCTGTTAATATCCTCAACGGCCTCCATGAGCGTTTCTTCTAACAGAGGGCTCAGGCCAAGAAGAGGCTCATCTAAAAGCAGTAATTTAGGCTGGGCCATCAATGCGCGGCCAATGGCAAGCATCTGTTGCTCCCCACCGCTTAGAAATCCACCCTGTCTTCGTTTTAATCTCTTGAGTGGCGGGAACAGATTATGGACGTATTCTAAAGTCTTTTTTGCCTGTTCCGCCGTGGCCAAGTACCCGCCCATTTTCAAGTTCTCCGTAACGCTGCTCTCTGAAAAAATACGTCGCCTCTCCGGACAGAGCACAATACCCATTTTGGCCCTCTCACTGGGCTTTACATTCAGGATATCCTCCCCTAGGAATCTCATTTCTCCAAGGATGGATATCCGCTCCCCTCCCCTCATCTCCTCTTTCTTCTTGGTGTCCAGAATGATGCCTGAAATCGTATACATGAGGGTGGACTTTCCGGCGCTGTTGGAGCCAAAAATCCCCGTGACTTTGCCCTCATTGCAGGTCAGACTCAGATTATTGATGGCTGTGGCATTTTCGTAGAATACCATGAGGTTTTTGATCTCTAACATCCTACTATAGTCCCTTTCTCCCTAAATAGGCCTTCTTGACCTCCTCATGTTCTATGACCTCTTCAGGAATGCCCTCAGCAATCTTCACGCCGAAATTGAGCACGAAAACGCGATCCACGATCCTGAAGAGCTCCCTCAGCCTGTGCTCTATCATGATGATCGTCTTGCCTTCCATTTGCAGCCTTTCCATGAGTGGAACCATGGTGGCAATCTCCGCCATGCTGAGCCCTGAGAATATTTCATCGCAGATAATGACCTCCGGTCTCAGGGCAAGGCATCGGGCCAGCTCGAGCCGCTTTAGATATCCCAATGGGAGGGATGAGGCCATTTTGTAAGGCACATAGGCATCCCGTTCAAAGCCGATTTCCTCCAGGATGTCAATGGCCACAGCGTCCCTGTCTCCCAGCTTGCCACCACCTGTTTTTCGCACCCTAGGGGAGTACAAGGGAACGATGAGGTTCTTGAAGGCGGGCAGCGTATAGAATGGCCGCATAATCTGAAATGTCCTCACAATGCCCATCTCAGCTATTTTATAAGCCTTTAGGTGGCTTATTTTCTTACCCTTGAAAAAGACCTCACCCAAGTCTTGCTTGACGAATCGAGTAATAAGATTGACAAGCGTGGTTTTCCCTGAACCATTGGGGCCTATGATTCCAAGGGTCTCCCCTTTATGCAGGTCGAAACTCACATTGGCCACCGCAGTTACACCACCAAATGATTTAAAAAGACCCTTGACTTGGAGAATGACCTCCTCGTTCATACTCATACCTCTATCCAGTGCTCAAACTGGGTATATTTCCGTTGAAAATAGTTCATCAGGCCCTCTGGGCGAAATGCGATAAACAATATGAGAATAAGGGCGTAGAAAACGATTCTCAATCCGCCAAAGGCACGCAATATCTCAGAGAGAGGGACAATGATGGCTGAACCCAGCAGAGGGCCCACCAGGGTCCCCATCCCTCCCACAATGGCGGCAGCAATGGGAATTATGGAAAAATCCAGGGCAAAAAAGCTCAAACCGACCCAACCGTATAGGTGACAGAGATAGGCCCCTGCAAAACAGCCAATGGCGGATGCTATATATACGGCGCGGGTGCGATATGCGGTGATGTTTACACCACAGGCCGTTACCGTTTGATCGTTATCCTTTATCCCACGAAAGACCAGGCCGATATCTTCATTAACCAACCTTCTCAGACCAAAAAGGAAAAGGGCCGTTACCCCGATGATCAGGTATAGGTCAATCCAGGTGCTCGGATACGTTGAAAGCCCGGGCATGCCATCAGTGCCTCCCAGGATACGCGTGGCCTCAATGATCCTGCCCAGCAAAAGAGGATAGACCAGGGTTACAATGGCAAAATAGATGCCCCGTAGGGGCAGACAAGGAAGCAGAAGGATGGTGCAGATGGCCGCCCCGCCCAGCGTGGCAACGATAATGTTTAACACGGGCGGTAATCCCAGCATGGCATTTAAGCTCCCGGCTATATATCCACCAACTCCCATGAACATCGCGCCACCTAAACAGACCAACCCCACGTAATTGGTCAGAAAATCAAAACTGATGGCCAACAGTGCATAGATGAATAGTAGGCACATGAGCCTCTTATGATAAATACTCGGCATTACCAAAGGAATGACAAACATGGCCAGTATGAGGAAGAGTCTGGGTGCCATCAGATACATGGCCTCATTCCAGGATGCGATGGCATATATCCCCTCTGATCGCACCTTCACACCCCTGTCGAGCCTCTCTTTACGTTTGCCTTTTGTGACCAATTAGACCCTCTCCTCCAGTTCTTTCTGCTTTCCGAAAAGACCAGAAGGCCTCAGAATGAGTGTGATAATAATTGCCGCCATGGCGACCACGGCCTGGTAGTGAGAACCGCCAAACTTGTCAGTAAGTATCTGCGCATAACCGAGTAAGAAGGCCGCAACCACGGCGCCGGGCCAACTACCAAGTCCGCCTACGATGCATACCGCCACCGCGTAAATCAGCACCTGGTATCCTGACTCCACAGTTAAATTCCCCAACGGAAGAATGACAACAGCCGCAACTCCCGCTAGCGCAGAACCCACTGCAAGGCTAATGGTCGCCATTCGATCGGAATCCATCCCCAGCATCATGGCGGCCTGCTCATCCTGGGCGATGGCTCTCAGGGCCAAACCAATTTTGGTGTAATGGGTGAATAGCCACAGACAAATCACAATCAAAAGGCCAATTCCAATAATGATAATCCGTTGGAAATCCACCATGACCCACCCGATGCTCAGGGTACCTTTGACAAATTTTGGAATGGCAAAGCCATGACCAATGAAACCCCGCCAGCGCAAAGCCTCCATAATCACCAGGCCCACAGCAAATGACCCGATGATCTCTGATGCCTCAAGGCTCCTTACTCTCACCAGAAACACGTGGTATATGAGAGCGCCGATCATTGCCGTGATGAGCAGGGCGATGAGAATAGCCAGTGCATAATTTAGGCCCAGGGTCCGCAAGAATATCCAAGAGACAAAGCCGGTCAGCACATACAGGGCGCCGTGGGCGAAGTTGGCCAGACGGCTTATACCATAGACCAGGGTGAACCCCACGGCCATAAGGGCAAGGATCGCGCTATTTACCAGTCCGTAGACCAATACATCCATCCTTCATCCCCCTGATAGATTATAGGCCAGCCCTGAGCCTTCACTTCCCAAATAATCGCGAGGTCTCTGGGTTGGTCTCTTAAATTTTGTTGTCTAGATTAGCGTTTGAGCCACGGCGGCATCTGAAGGCGGCCAGTGGCCAAGGCCGTGGGAAAGATGGCCACCCTCTTACCACTCTGCCACTGAAACCAGGCACCCAAGGCGCCTTCCTCGGGATCTTGCTTTCGGATAATATCGTGGCTCTTGGGGTTAAACCGAATCCTTCCGTAGACGCCTCCTTTGATGTCTGTCTTTTCGAGGGCGGCGATGA
>JASFEQ010000038.1:0-18052 GCA_050124735.1 Desulfobacteraceae bacterium
AGCCGCGACCGTAGCCGCGGCCATAGCCAAAACCCCGGCCATAGAAAGGCCTGTTTCCTCCGAAGGCAGGATTGCAGTAACCGCGACCTCCTCCGGTCATGGGGCCAGCTCCCGCGGGACCTGTTCCGTCAAATCTTGGCATAGTCACACCTCCTTTCAAAATCCACCGCCCCAACCGCGCCGACGCCTTCCTCTTCCTCGGGGCGGCATCTCAAAATGTCCACCTTGGATTCTAAGAATCTTACCCATAACCAGGGCATCAGCCACGATAGCCCTTGCATCGGCCAGAATCCTTCCGAAGGTCTGTCGTGAAACATTCATCATCGCAGCTGCTGTCTCTTGGTCCAGACCCTGAAAATCACTCAGCCTGATAGCCTCGAGGCCCTCTATGGGAAGGAAAACCTCTTCCCTCCCCCAGGGGGGCATCCTGCTGGGAATAAAGGCATCAACAATGGGACGTCCCTGAACAGATCTGAGTTTTCTGGGTCTGGGCATAGGTGGCCTCTGATTATGAGCTTACGCTCATAATATAGCTATTTGAAGTCAAAAGTCAAGCATAAATTGTGAGCATACGCTCATTTTCAATTTAGAAAAGCCTAGTCTATCTAGGTATGACTGAATACCTAAGGGAGGGGGGGCACTCTGGAAAGCTTCCGTTAGACTTTCTGAAAATCACAGAAAAAGGAGGAGATATCATGTGATAAACTTACCATTTCTATTATCCCTTCTCTGTTTCTATTGTTTCGAGTGATCAGGCCAATGCTATATCCACTGCCTCACCTTCTTCTTGTACTCCAGCCAGACCTCACCGAACGTCTCTTCAAGCTTTTTCTCTTCAAACGCCATGAAAACAATATGCATGAAGATAGCAAACCCAAAGACAATTACAAAGGGTGTCAGGGATCCCATGAGTGATGCGATACCCAAAAGAATGAGCACGAACCCAAGATACATGGGATGCCTGCTAAAACGGAACACTCCATCCGTGACTAAGGCCGTTGATTCTTCAAGGGGTTTGACAGTGGTTTCGTTTTTTTTGAAGGATCTGTCAGCAACAAGGTTCATAACAATTCCCAGCACTAAAGGAATAATGCCAAGAAGGTTCCAAGGAAAGGGGAGGACTCGTGTCCCAGGCAATAGAAAATGCAGCAGCAAAATAATCGCTATAGAGAGAAATAAATAGACCGGTGGTTCAATCTTTAAGGTCTTCATGGTTGCAACTTTCCTGTTTAAAATGCCATGCGCCGAACTACCTCATCATGGTCAGCCGCCTAACGCCTCTGATTTGCCTGTAGTTTGCGCCTTCACTCACGCACCGCAAAGCCAGTTCAGGATCCACGACCTTTGTACCGGATATGGCATCCACACCATAGTCAAACAGAAACGGAGACAGGGGAGTCGTATCTCCCAACACCACCACGTAGGCATTAGGACGGCAAAACGTGAGCAAATTCTCAAAAGTATGATTTGTAAAAGCAGTACCGGTGATCCCGACAACATCCGCTTGGGGGATCAAGTTTTCAGCCTCCTCTTCAGTGAAATCGTCGTCCCGCGGATTTTTTTCAATGACCCAGAGCTCTTTTGCGATTTCACGGAGTTTGGGGATGAAAGGGAAGTGCCCCACCATAGCTATGCTCTTCCCTTGCCCCTTCTCAGCGATAAGGTCACGGGCGTTGAGTTCCACACAACTTTCCGAATCAATGGAGATGAGCGAATTGATGGTTGCCATGCCAATGGCTGCCTCAAGGATGCTTTCTGAGTGCGCCATTTGAGCCAGCTCCAATGTACTCTTCTGCACTAAGGTCCCGGGTTCCTTCACTAAGGGGCGTTCTTGTCGTAAGGCATCTCGTGGTAGGGTTGATGCCAGCCCACAGTTACGCGTCAGCACCCCGGTGTGGAAGACACCCTGACGGATATCTTTTGCAGAGGCGTTGACATTGAGCATCGAGATCAACTCCTCAAGAATCCTCATATAACCTCCGAGGGCAATCTCCCATGGTCCGGCCATCAAACATATTGTTCCGCTTTTTTTACATTGCCTATGATGGTTCTCCCGGCTGAAAGACAGCGCTATAGCCGTGAAGCTAAAAGGCCTCCTCCACTTTCCAGGCCTCCCACACCTTGCCCACAAGATCGGGTCCCGGGGTGAGGGTGGGCTTTCCAGGTTGCCATCCAGAAGGCGTGGCCTCTGCCCCCTTGGTTTTTCGAACGTGTTGAAAGGCCTGGACTTGGCGGATTAACTCCGTAACATTTCGGCCCACGGGCGGTGTCACGATCTCAATGGCCTGAACGACACCATCAGGGTCGATGATGAAACGACCTCTCATCTCAACGCCGGCATTCTCGTCATAGACGCCGTAGACTTTGCCCACATTTCCCGGCCCATCTGAGAGCATAGGGAAAGGAACGCCACCATCCACCATTTTAGACAGTTCATTGTCCTGCCACATCTTGTGAACAAAATGGCTATCCACACTCACCGAGAGTACTTCGACGCCGAGCTCTTGGATTTCCTTATACTTGGACGCAACTGCGGCCAACTCCGTGGCTCAGACAAAGGTGAAATCTCCAGGATAGAAACAGAGGACAACCCATTTGCCCAGATAGTCTGAAAGCTTGACCTGACCAAAGTTCCCATCCTGGTAGGCCGGCGCCTCAAAATCCGGGGCCTTCTGGCCAACTCTAACGACAGACACAGTGACCTCCTTTTCCATCTGGGTTTGATCTTCAGATGACTCCTTTTTGGCTTTTTCACCAATCTTCGCCCCGGTAGGTTTCCCACACCCAACCTTGAGGTCTTTCATTGACTCACCTCCTTCCTTTGCTCTGTAACTCAAAAGCCCACTTTCACCATCAATTTTTCCCAGACCTCTCTGACTCGTTGGCCTTTCTCGAAATGGCCTGCAAGGAGTCAGAGCGGAAGGTGCCCCGTGGATGCCCTCGGCATATAGGTCAAAACTCCACGGCACAGAAAGGCCTCGGACTTTCTGCGGGTGCTCTTTTTCTAGGCTGCATCCAGTTCCCTTCTGGCTGCCATGTCAACAAGAACCCTCTCTCTGGCCTTGTCAATACGGAGAGCTCTTCTCTTTTCATCAATGTGGGCAATCATCATATGGGCCATCTCGTGAGGATCTACAGTGAATCCCCACTTCCCAAAGCCAAGTTCCTCCAAACCCTCGAACAGGAGCTTGTGGAATTTGGTCTCTTCCACAATGGGGAAAGTGACGCCAAAAACCGTGTAAACACCTGAACCTACGAAATAGTGACCGATGGAAATCGCCTTTTCGCTCATCCATTCTGGAGCGGCTCCGGCCACGGGTAGATCCGCAATGCTGTCACCCAGCCCTCCAGTTTTTACCATCTCAGCACAGGCAATTAGAATCCGGCTGTTATCCACACAAGAACCCAGACCCAGAACAGGTGGCATGCCAACGGTTTCACACACCTCACGCAGGCCTGATCCCGCCAGATGGGCCGCCTCCGGCGTGTAGAGGCCAGCCTTTGCAAGGGAGATCTGGGAACAGCCTGTTTGCACCACCAGTACATCATTCCTGATCAGCTCTTTGACCAACTCCACATGGACATAGTCATGCTTCACCCTCGGGTTGGTGCACCCAACCACGCCGGCCACACCACGTATCCTGCCGTTGATGATGTTATCATTCAGAGGGGTATAAGAGGCCCTGAAAGTCCCACCCAGCATATAATTCACATACTCATGGGAAAACCCATGAATCCCTGTGGTGGTCATCTTAGGTATTTCTATGGGTACGTTGCGATTCTTGAACCTCACAATGGCTCTTTCCACGATGCTGTCCGTACAATGTCGTGGCTCGTGTTCAGCGAATTCAATGTGTTCAACGCCCTCGATATGACACCTGGGGTTTGTGGTGAAGAGTTTTGTCCCATAACACTCGGCCACTTTGGCCAGTCCCTGTTTGATACACTGAACATCCACGCCCATGGCATCCACGGCGCCCGTGACCAGGACCGTTTCCGTGGACATGAAATTCCCGGCGTGAGGGACTCCGTGCCTGGAGAGCATCTCAGCCCCAGAACAGCACATGCCCGCCAGGTTAATACCTTCGGCGCCCGCATCTTTCGCCGCCTTAATCAGCACCGGGTCATTGACCGAGTCCAGCATGGACTCAAACAGGTTCGGCTCATGCCCATGAATGATGATGTTCACATGATCCTCTTTCAAACATCCCATATCGACTTCAGCCCTCACAGGTGTCGGCGTCCCGTAGAGAATATCTGAGATCTCTGTGGCCACCATGGAACCACCCCAACCGTCGGCGAGAGCCGTCCGCGTGCACTGTTTTGTGATGTTCTCATAATCCTGGTCAACGCCCATGTGCGTCCGGTGCATCAGTTCCATGATTTCCCGCATAGAGCCTCGCGGGACCACGCCGTGCTTTCGCCAGGTCTCCAGGGTCTTCTCCGGGACTCTTGTGACAAAGGGGATTTCACCCTCCACCTGGGTATAAGTGCGCTCCAGTTCCTGGTAAAGGTCAATAGCAATATCTTTGATCTCCCGTCCTTCCACCTCAATTCCCACATTGCGGGCCACTTCTTCCAGTTTAAGAGGATCTTTAATGGTATAGTCCTTCACCTTGCCACTGACCACTTCCCTGAAAACATCCAGCATGCTCATCCCATGGTCTGTATGGGCGGCAGCGCCACTCACAACCATCCGGGCGAAGTTCCGAGCCATAATGGTGTCAATGGTGGCACCGCAAACCCCCACTTTTGCATAAGGGTCTTTTGGGTTTAAGCGACAGGGTCCCATGGAACAGTGCTTGCAGCAGGCTGAATCTGCGCCAATAGGACACGCCTTCATGGTGAATGCCCGATGAAATGCGGTTTCCACCCCATCCCTATCGGCCTTTTTGAGCATCTGAGCTGTTGTATCACAGATAGTTGCCTCTTTGATGTTAAGTGCTTTAGCAGCTACAGCCTTTTTCTTCTCCGTTTCCATATTTCCCTCCGATTTTGTCTTAATTAGGTTAGTCAATGAAGCGGACAAGGACCTAGTTTACTTCCTTTCCCATCCTTCTCTTTATTTTCCCAACGCAAAAAGGACAGACGAGGTAGATTTATTTTTCATCACTAAGGATTCTTTGCCGTGAGGGTTCAGGGACTGGTCTCTCCAGCGTTGTACAAACTCGAAACGGACATTTCATCCTGTCTTCGCCCTGTTTCGCCGACACGTTTATTCCTCTTAAACAAGGCGCTAAATCCTACTTTGTGTTATAAAGGCGTCGGGGTGAGTTAGAGACCCACCCCTAATCCAACCTTAAGACAGAGTGCTAGAAAATAGATTAACCAAAGAAGACCTCGTCTCCATTTCCAACAAACAACTCACTCCTGGACCCGTATCTAGCTGTTCCTTTGACTATAGGGTAATCAAGTTCAACCATTCTTTTTACCGCAGCTAAACCTGTACAATGATTACATGCAATCTTTTGGAAGTTATATTTACCCATCTCCTTGATGATGAATTCCCTATCTTTATCGATAGGTCCAAATGGGGCAATATGCAAGCCTCCATAGATGCCATACATGTTATCCCCGCCCTTGATCTTGTCTTTGGCAAAATTTGCAAAGGTCATCGTGTTCTGATGGCAGCAACCGGTGACACAGACCATCCCTTTGTCTTTTACATTAAAATAAAGAGACTGCTCTCCTCTTATCCTGACCAATGTGTGAAGATCAAAGAGGACTGCAGCAACACCAGGGTAGAGCTTGTTTATGGTGCCCACTTTCAACTTAACGAGCTCTCCTTGGTGCGGAATGGTGTTTTCGGCAAAGCATTCCTTATAGGTTGCCCCATGCAAAAAATGAATTCCTTCTGGATAAAAAGTGCCTGGGATAATGATCTTTATCTCTGGATTGTATTTCAGGGTGTTTTCAAGAGCCCAGTAATGGTCGAGATGCTCGTGGCTGATAAAGAGGAATTCGATCTGATCATCTCTGAGCATCTTATCAATCCCCTCCCGTTTGAATGCCTGATCCATGTAATACCTATTCCAGCCGGTATCAAGGAGGAATTTGTGATGGCTTCCATCCAGGAGCTCGACATCTATTAATGTACAACTTCCGGCTGCATTCTGTGTATTCCAGGGTACGGTCCATTGGTTGGTTTTGAATCCCCACTTTTTCAGTTGCCCAAGAATCTCTTTGTCGTCATACCAACCCAGCTCTGAAACACATTTTACTCTAACGCTTTTGCACTCACCAATGTCATACTTCCCGCTAGCGAGAGCCTCCAGTGGTTTATACCAGAGAGCGTTTCCGAGCCCCAAGGCGGCACCGCCAATGACCACCGTCTTCATAAACTCTCTTCTGTTCATCTCTTTCATCGCTTTCTTCTCCTTTCGGTACTAGTAGATGCATTCGACTTCCACGGGCTTGCTGGCTTACACAGACTTCAAAACCGTCCTATCACCTCCTTCCTTTCCTATGGATTTTCAAGACCCCATTCTCACCATCAATTCTTCCCAGATCTTCCTCACTGCATTTCCAGCCTCTGAATTCGTATTGTATTCAAATAGAGTCTGACCCTGAACCATGGCTTTGGTGAAGATGGGGTCAAAAGGGATCCGCCCTAAAACCGTCAAATCTTTCTCTCTTGCCACGTCCTCAATGATGCGCGTTTCCTCAGGATTGAGATCGAACTTATTGACACAGATCATACCCGGGACTTTGAAATGGGCGGCAAGTTGTGCCACGCGCACCATGTCGTGTTTTCCTGAAACAGTGGGCTCTGTAACAATGAGCACAGCGCTGGCCCCTCCCATGGAGGCAATGACCGGGCAACCGATTCCAGGAGGCCCGTCAGTCAGAATGAGATCTAGATCTTTTTCTTCGGCCAATTTCTTGGCCTCCTGCCGCACCAGGGTGACCAGCTTGCCGGAATTCTCCTCCGCGATGCCCAGCCGCGCATGGACCAAAGGGCCAAAACGGGTGTCAGAGATGAACCATTCGCCGCACGTGTTGAGAGGGAAGTCAATGGCCTCTTCAGGACAAAAATAGACACAGACGCCACAGCCCTCGCACTCAATGGGATCTATCTTGTAATCCTCGCTGATAGCATTCCAACGGCACAACGTCCGGCAGAGATCGCACTCGGTGCACTTGTCCTGGTCAATGATGGCCATATGGCCCGCCTGGAAATCATGATGTTCTTTAACCGTGGGAGCCGTGACCAAATGAAGATCAGCTGCATCCACGTCAGCATCACAAAGGACCTTGTTTTCGGCCAGAGCGGCAAAGGCGGCTACAATACTGGTCTTTCCGGTTCCCCCCTTACCACTTATGATGACGAGTTCTTTCATTAACAATGGCTTCTGTTGAGTTGTCTAAAAATGAATGTCCTTCCATCTGGCCGTATTGTATTTACTGAAAAAAACATGCAAATGAAGTGATACAGCATACGTCAGAATGGACTGGTCATCGCGAGGAGCCTCGACTTCGGCAGGGGCGACGACGCAATCTCAAGAGATTGCCTCTCGGCCGTGAGCGCAATGCCAAACTACTCGAGGCCGAACGGCTTCGCTTCGCTCGCAATGACATCTCTGACGATGTCATGATATTATTTCCTCAATTCGGCTGTATAATTGCAAAAATTTTTCCTTCCACTCTGGCATGACGTCAATGATGGCCTTTCCCCTCGAGTAGGCTTCGGCGATACGGCGGTCAAAAGGAATCTCCATCAAGATGGGCAAGTCGTTTCCATGCGCATATTCTTTGACTTTATCATCTCCCATATCAGAACGGTTGATGACCAATCCGCAGGGGATTCCTAGGATCTTCACCGCACCAATGGCCAGTTTCAGGTCATATAGACCAAATGGGGTGGGCTCGGTAACCAGCAGAACAAAATCAGCGCCTTTCATGGCAGCGATCACAGGACAGGATGTGCCCGGTGGGGCATCTATAATGGTCAAGGTATCCGGACGGGTATGGGCTCTCACTTTCCTGATGAGAGGGGGGGACATGGCTTCACCTACTCTGAGCCTCCCATGGACAAACTCCAGTCCGTTTCTGTGCCCTCTTTCAATGACGCCTAACCCCCGGCCCATCTCGCTGATTGCTCCTTCAGGACAAGCTTCCATGCAACCACCGCAGCTATGACAGAGTTCATGAAAGGTCAAAAGGGTCTCGCCGATGACCACAATGGCCTTAAATTGACAGATTTCAGCGCATTTCCCACAAAGTGTACATTTTTCCTCATCTACTTTGGGAACGGGTGTGGTAATGGTTTCTGTTTTCTCAAGAGCAGGATGGATGAAGAGGTGGGCATTGGGCTCTTCCACGTCGCAATCCAAAAGCTGGACGTCCGAGTCAATGGACAACGCCAGGTTGGTGGCCACCGTCGTTTTACCGGTTCCCCCTTTTCCGCTGGCAATGCTGATAATCATATCAATCACATTTATAATAAACTTGTCCCCTTAGTGGTGGATGACGCAGGGAGCTAGTCATGATCGTGGGCTTTTGCATGGCAAAAAAATGACAAATTTCAAGGCTCAAAGTTCAAATGAATGTCAAATGACAAATGACAAATTATGAAAAGACCAATAACCAACCTTAGCCTTCGATTCATCGTTTTGCCTCTGCTCGTCCCTCGTCAAGTTTCTTCTTTTGGAGCTTAGGATTTAGGATTTAATTTGTCATTGGGGCTTTGGCATTTGACATTGCAAACTTGTACGATTTGTAGCCAATAAAGACTTTCGCAATTATTCTCCATTCTCTATGCCTTGCTGTTCCCGCGTTTGCTCACTCTAATCATATAGTCGTTCAGCGCCTCTTGGAGCGTCTCTGCGGCCAGAGAAGCACAGTGTTCATCTTCTTTTGGGAGTTTTCCCAGTTTTTCCAAAAGCACTTCTCCCGTAATTTCCAGAAGTTCATCAGGGTTTTTCCCCAGAGACATTTCAGCCGCAAAAGAGCCGCACACAATGCTGGAGCCACAGCCGTCTGATTGAAAGGACGACTCTTTCACCCGATGATTTTCAAACTTTAGGAAAATCTCCATGGTATCTCCACATACCCCTGTCAAACATGCATAACCGTCGGGTTCCTTGATTGCACCCATATAGACAGGATCCAGCCAGCGTTGAAAGGCCTTCTCGCCATAGGCCTCTTTGGTTTCCTCGAAAATCTGCTTCTGCAAGTTTCGAACGAAATCGTCTACGGTTTCACCCATGCGTGTTCTTCCTCCGTGTCACATTCATAGCGTGCGTCTTTAACAGGTTCATATCTGGAATTTCATCGTGGAGAGAGCGTATAAAGCGGGTCGAGGAAGTAGTCCCCTGAGATTGCTTCGTCCCGCGGGACTCTCAATGACCGGTTTTTTTGAAGTCGCCCATGATTCGCTCCATTCGAAGACGAGGAAATCTATTCCCTCGTCATAGATGAGCCACATTTTGGGCATTTGACTTCAAAGCAGGGGGTTCCCCTTTCATGGGTTGTTTTGGTTCCACAATCTGGGCAGACACAATTACCGCCAGGGCCGAGGCCACGACCTCCGCCCATGCCTCTTCCCCGGCCGGATTGATTTTGCCCTCTCCCTTTTCCTTTGCCGCCTCCCATTCCCTGTCCACTCGGTAACATAAGCCACACCTCCTTATCCCTTTCTTGACCCCCATCCCAGTTCATCTAAAGGGAGAGGGGGAAACAAACTAATTTGCAGCTTTTATGCATTTTCCCTTGTACTCTTCCAGGGCCTTCTGAAGGGTCTTGATGGCTAGACGGGCGCAGTGTAGCTTTTGATCTGGCAGTCTTTCGAGCTCCTTATACAGGAGATCAACGTCGATCTCCCTTGCCTGTTCCAGGGTCTTGCCCCTGGCAAGGTTTATGAGCGCACACCCCGAAGCAACTGCCCCTGGACAGCCCAATACCTGTATTTTCGCATCATCTATCCTATCCCTTTCGATATGCAGGGATATTTTCATCATATCTCCACAGGGGCCTGTGAGATCGGTCACCTGATCCGCATCCTCAATGATGCCGATGTTCTCCCTTGTCTGAAAATAATGGATGGCCTTATCTGAATACCCGGACTCAGAAAGCATCTGGGCAATACCGTTGTCATCGTCTTCTTTTGCCATTTGAACAGATTCCTTATAGCTTCAAATTAGGAAGTTACTCCACGATTTTGTTGCATACGACTATGGCCCTGGAAAGAGGTAAATCTAATGGTAATCATGGGTGCCCATGACCACCTTGATCCCGGTCTTGTCCTCCAAGATTTTGGATAATTCTTCGGCATCTGTGTAAGGACATCCCGGTTTCGCATTAACGAGACAGGAACTGAGATGAATCACGTCTGGTTTCATTTCTGATAGTTTCATGGCCATGCCCATATTAGCCGCGAGGGGACGGCCAGGGCATTCACATTTAACAAAACTTGTAACTTGCGAAGGGTTTTCAAAACTCCCTTCTCCAAGCGCTGCTGCCTTGAGACATCGCCATTCTCCAGGACAACCATAGCCACTGTCCATGTAGGCTCCACAACCCACAATGGCAACTTTTTCCATCGTTACCTCCTTTTCGGCAACGTCAGTTGACCGTTGTCCGTGGTCAGTCGCACTGAATTGCCTGGATAAGTACTCTTACCGTCCCTTGTTTTTTTTCGACGGACAACTAACCACCATCAACGGGCGTAACCCGTTCTTAATGATCACAAACGTTTTCTCCGGTCACCAAGATATCCCCAAGGTATTGATTGACCAAGGACTCTGGGGAATCCATGGGTGCCCCAGTGATGACCCTAATACCATTTTGATTAAACAGATCCTGTGCTCTGGATCCCATTCCGCCAGCGATAATAATATTGGCTCCCAATTCATGAAGCCATTTGGGCAGAACCCCAGGCTCATGGGGCGGTGGTGTGTGCATTGATTGGTCCCTTATTTTTCCATCTTCAGTTTCAATGAGGGCAAATTGGTCGCAGTGCCCGAAATGCGAGCAAAGCTTGCCTCCTGAAACCGGGACAGCAAATTTAATCTTTTCCATGACTACCTCCTTGTTCTTTTTTTCTTTAACGAGATCCTGTGTTTCCGTATGACTAAGTTCAACGATTTGATCCACCATGTTGTTAAAGGTACGGGTAAAGGGAAGTTGCTCGTTGTCAAGCATTGCCACACTTCCCGTATCCCCTTGTCTAACAACCTCGGGATCGATAGGAAGGGAAGCTAGGAGGTTCAAGTTTTCTTTCTCAGCCACCGACAGGGCGCCCCGTGCCTTGAAAAGTTCAATATCCTTTCCGCAGTGCGGACACTGAAGTCCGCTCATGTTCTCCACCACACCCAAGATCTCCATGTTCACCTGGCGGCAAAAGTTGATAGACTTCCTCACATCGGCCAGTGAAATCTCTTGCGGTGTGGTGATAACCAGGGCCTTGGCATCTGGTATGGTCTGTGCCACCGTCAAAGGTTCGTCACCGGTACCTGGGGGAGAGTCTATGATCAAATATTCAAGATCCGGCCATTCAATGTCTGATATGAACTGCCTGATAACACCTATCTTGAGGGGGCCCCTCCAGATCGTCGCCGCATCCTTGTTGTCGCCCATGAGGACCTCAATGGACATGACCTGAAGGTTGGGCAGAAAATTGATCGGAAGTGCTTTTCCAGGATGGAAGGAGGGTTGAATGCTCCCCTTAAGACCTAGCAATCTCGGGATACTCGGACCATGAAGATCCACGTCCATAAGACCCACCGTGTAACCTCTTTTCGCGAGGGCGACGGAGAGATAGGCAGCCACACTGCTCTTTCCCACTCCCCCTTTGCCACTCATAACGAGGATCTTGTTCTTGATATGTTTTAACCTTTCGCTGATCTCAGCATCCTGTATGTCGTGCTTGTCTTCCTGGCTCAATCCGCAACTCTTGTCTGTATTGCCCATTGGGCTTTAACCTCCAATCTTGAAAAATATTGAATTAGACTGCAGCCTTAATCCTTTTTCTCGCAGTCCCTTACCTTGCTCTTATCCTTGGCTCCCATGATGTGCCGGCCAATGATTTGTTCTAGGGCGAGGATTTTTTTCTCTTAAACCCCGGCATTAAGAACCTTTCATGAGAGAGATCCCCTCGAAGGTAGGCATTGAGGACATCCTCTGGATGACCAGATATCCCTGGGACTACAGTAATATCTGAAGCCTCCAGAATCTTTGAAAATCCACGTGATATGGCACCGCAAATCAGGGTATCTACCCCGAGCCTGCGGATACGAACACATCTGCGGGAGAGGTCCTGCTCATCCAGGTATGTCTCGAAACGGGACGCCTCTTTTTGGTCCTCTAATTCAACGACTAAAAGCCTCGATGCCGTGTCTAAGACAGGTGAAACCCTGTCTTCCCAGATCGGTATACCTATCTTCATTGATGACAAACCGCCATTTTATTTTTTCCAGGTGATATGGGTTTAATCATCCTTATTCTAGCTTCTTGATCCGGTCTTCAATTTCTTCCATCTGCTTTTTAAGGTTTTTGGCATGCTCTTTTAAGGCCTTCAATTCCTGGTCGCCGGTAAAATCTTCAGACGCCACCTGGCCTGGAACATTCCTCCCGGACATGCCCATACCACGGCCCATCCCCATGCCACGACCTCCGCCCATACCACGGCCCATCCCCATGCCACGGCCTCCGCCCATGCCACGACCTCCGCCCATGCCGTAATGGTCGGCCACATTGGCCTCGCTGGTGGGCCTCAGTTTCCCATGCTTGTGTCTCTCCACGGCCTCTTTCACGGTCCCCGTCTGGCCGATGAATAGTTCTATCCCGGCCGCCGATAGGGTACGCACCGCATTGGGACCACAGTTTCCGGTTATGACGGCCTTGGCGCCTAGAGAAGCTACAAATTGGGCTGATTGAATGCCCGCACCGCCACCCAGGGCAATATTCTCATTGTCAAAAACCTCAAATCCCATATCGTCTGTCTCGACGATCAAAAAGTAGGCACACCGGCCGAAACGTGGGTCAATTTGTGAATTTAAATCCTTACCGCTGGAACTTACAGCTACCCTCATATTTTAGATCCCCTCCTGTATCAAAATCGCCAAGCGATATTATCTTTGCTGAAAATGCGCAGAGATGGAAAGGTTAACGCTTATCTGCTTAGCACCTTTCATGCCAAGTCCTGGAAGAAGGGCAAAAAATTGTAACATATTGAAATAATAAGTTGATTTCCTGTTTCTGGATGGATGTGGTCGACTGCTGGAAAAGGGCTCTTATTTCACTCGTGCAGCGATGAGTGGTGGGATGTATTGCAAATATGAAATATTCTGCTTGATTCGGTGCGTGCCATTTGAAGCCTGGAATCGGTTCGGTAAAAGCGCTTTAAATGCCCGTCCCGCCCTGCGGGATGGTATAGTTAAGCTTTGCTCGTGAAATGATTATTCAACGTTCGCGCCAATAAAGGAGCTGTGCTCTTTCATTTCGAGGCCACGCCCCATTTCCCCCTCCGGCTTCCGGCTCGTAGAGCCTACGCCTCGGAGAGCCCGGATTCTTTACTATCCTCATCTTTGGAGGCTGGGTATCCCTAACACGAACCCAACCCCACAGGGCATATAATTATCACCATAAAGGCTACTCAAAAGGGCCCTGGCCATATCACCGCTGCAGTGACAGGGCGCTATCTTTTCCATGCCCATGGCATCTAGCCTTTCGGCAATTGCTCTTATCTGGAAACGAGAATGCCCTGAAAGATGAAGGCCTCCAATCACTAGGTGTACTTTATCCTCGAAAAGTCGTCGGGCCTCCTCCGCGATTTTTGCGATACCAGGGTGGGCACAGCCGGTGATAATAACCAGGCCTTCTGCGGTCTTTAGGAAGAGTGATTGCTCCTTGATGCCCTTGCCCAACTCACCGCTCGTGTACACACCCGGATGGATCATCATCGGCCCTCCCACCTCCTTGATTCGGGCTCCCATGAAAACGACCTCCTCTTTGAAGCGCCTCGGGAAAGACTCGGGGATGTAAACGGTAACATCATTGTGGACTTGAAGAAGACCAAACAGGCCCCCTGTGTGGTCTCCATGTCCATGGGATAGGACCACGGTATCGATCTTGCCGGGGTCGATTCCCATTCGACGCATATTCCGAAGAAGGATCGAGGCATCGCCCCCGGTATCAAAAAGGATACAAGAATGAGGCAGGTCAATGAGACAGGAGAAGCCCCAGGAAGCGGTCAAGTCCTGTCTCAAGGTATTGTTGTCATATATAACAAGGAGAAAACCTTCGGATTCAGCCATGGCGCCGCTCTGGTCGGAAAGACCTTGCGATGCAAAACAAGAGAGCCATATAATAATAAGAGCAAAAATTTTTGGAAAGTTTTGCAACGTAGCCCTGCCCACCCCCAGACTGTCCGGTATGGCCTGTTAGGTACCGAAACTCCTTTGGATATTCTCCAGGGCTCTATCCTCCGTTACAACCACATCTATGCCCGCATCGGAGAACACGTAACCTGGTCCTTTTCCCTTGAATCCTTTGGGTGAATAAACGGTATCCACGCCCTTTTGGATCAACCACTCGCTCACCTTGATCCCTTTGCCCTTCTCTTCCCCAGCGAAAGGATTGTGGTGATAGGATTCCGAGAGCAAGACACCGTCTTTCTCACGCAATGTGGCCACGTAAAAGTAGGGCGCCTCTCCAAAATGTTCAGATAGTGTTTCTCTGTCCTCCATCACAGGAACAGCACAGGTTCTTGTGTCTTTCTTTTGGGGTTCGTAATGAATCAGGATATGGTCCACATGTGATACGTCATCTCTGATCTTTCCTTCTATTCTCCGGCCCACAAAATGGGCTTTATCCAGGTTCGTTGCCTTTACGACGATGTCCGCTTCTATGAACCTGAAACGGCCCGAATTCCTCCCCCAAAGGGCGTTAATGGAGAGCACCTGGGGGTCATTCAGGATGATGGTTTTCACGCGGTCCATGGTCTCGAAATCAATGGATGCGTCCAGAAGGACGCGAAGGGCATCCACGAGGATTCCGAATCCTGCCTTGAAAACAAGAAGAACAACCAGCAGGGCTGCTATTTTGTCTAGGCTTAGACCAAACCATCCACCCGCAAGTCCTGCAAGAATCACGGCTGAGGAGAGCATGTCTGTACGGATATGCTGTGCGTCCGCCATAAGACTTGGGGAGCCAATCACCTTGCCCTGCCGCATTTCGTAGCGGGAGAAGGCAAATGTAATCGCCATGGTCACCAGGACACCCACCATAGCATAAGGCAGGAATTCAGTTTTAAGGGTCTGGGGTTTGAAGAAGACGGTATGGACAATCTCGTAGCCGGCCAAAAAGATCAGGATAGAAGAAAGCAGAGAAACGAAGTTCTCCACCTTGTAAAGACCGTATGGGAAGTTTTTGGATTTCCGCTTGGAGATCTTTATCCCAGCAAACACAGTTGCCGATGAAATGACATCAGTGGCGGAGTGAATGGCATCGGCGAAAAGGGCCACAGAGCCTGAGAGAATTGCTAGCCCGTATTTAATCCCCACGAGCAGGAGGTTTGTCCCAACGGAATAGAGCCCTATCTTTTCACTTTGTTCCATGGGCAATCATGGGTACATCAGGACTTCTGTCGCCATCTTCCGCACCCTCTCCCCCTTTGTCCTCCTCGCCTGCAAGAAGGTCTCCAGGAAGCCCTGTGCTGTCTCGCGGGAAATCCACGCAGCACGGACTCCAGGTCCGCATGCGCGGAGTCTATCCCCTGGAATAGATCATCTTCTATCCGACGATGGTACATTAGGTCATAGGCCATCTTCCTTTCTTTGTTTCCAAGCACGTGGTAAGCGTCATTGATCTCCTTCAATATTTCCGTACTGTGGGGATCATCCCTGTTTCGGTCTGGATGATATTGCATGGCGAGATTCCGGTAAGCACGCTTTATCTCTTCTTCTGAGGCATCACCAGGAAGTCCCATGATTCGGTAGTAGTCTTTGGTGTACATTTTTTCTACCCTCTAAGACTTTGCCCAGGCCCCATTAATCCCTCCTGCACGTCCCTTCACTGGAGCAGGGAGGTGTTTCACATCGCTCCTCGCGTCCACAACAGGTATGCCCCGGGGTCCGCTCCGTTCCATGACTGAGAAAGGATGGCGCAGACATGATCTTTTCCATTTCAGGACTTCCGCAGTCTTGGCAAGTGATGGTTTCACCCGTTTCCATACCCGTCAAGAACTCCGAGATGGCCCCGCACTTGTTACATCGATACTCATAGATTGGCATCTGAGTCCTCCATTACATCCAATGCCCTTCCACATTGGACTCTCTAGCCGGCTGGTACTTCCCGTCCAGATAGGCCTGGATGGCGTCTCTAATCTTGCCTTTAACCCCGAGCACCACATCCACACTGGCCGCCTCAAGGGTCTTGAATGCCTTAGGTCCGCAATTCCCCGTTAAAACCACATCCGGTTTATGAGGAATGACATTCTGGGCGGCCTGGATTCCTGCCCCCTGTGGGAGATTGAGGCTCTGTGCGTTATCAATGACCTTAAACGCCATCGTCTCCGTATCAACAAGCAGAAATTTTGAGGCCCTACCGAATCTGGAATCCACTTCCGCTTCCAGAGTCTCTCCTTGAGAACTTATGGCAACGCGCATGTCTTTTTTATCCCCCTTTCAAAGGTCTCAGTTGGAGATCTGCATTATTTTGTCATAGCATCTCTCGTGCCAAATCTTCGGCAGATATGGAGATAGGTATAAGCTATTGAGATTTAATAATAATTAGAGGGAACAGTTGTTTCGGGTAGGCGGGAGGAGGCTTGTATCATTTCGATGGCGCAATAATAGAGGTGGGAGAATATTGCAAATTAGCAATGAGGCTGTCGGAAAACGCCCATCTGCCGTTCGGCAGCCTCACGGCCCTGAGCAAGGTCGAAGGGCTGCGTTACCCTCATCCCTTGTCACTGCGGCGTACTTCTATGTACGCCTCATTCCTCGAGATTTCGGAAGCCTTGCATCTGGACATTTTCCATCAGCCTCTAAGAGGCCGGTTTTTCGACAATCTTAATAGTTGGTTGGTTCCCATTAGGGTGTTCTCTTTGGCTCATGCCCCTCTTGAGGCATGGGCAAAGCCGCGCCCTCTAGGCTGTGTCACAATTCGACAAAACCGTCATTCCGGGCGAGCCCAACGATTTTGGGCGAGACCCGGAATCCAAGAAAATCGCGGAAAATCAAATCATTCTGGATCCTGGCTCGCATCCCGCTCCGCGGGACCTGGCCGGGATGACGAATTGCAACACAGTCTCTCTGGGCACAGATTATTTACTACTTCTTTTTTTTCAGATTTAATGTCTTCTTCACAATATCCTTGTCGTGGTCGTAATCAATGACTCTCTGGAGCATGATCTTTTGGGCCATAACCGGTCCTGCACCATGCCATGTTGCCACACCGTGCTGCCCTGCCGTCCAGTGCTGTAAGAGCTTATGAACCTTCAAGACATTTTCTGTGGGCTCATCAGAACCAAAGCTATAGAATTCCTCCACATAGTCTTTGATCTCTGGATTTCTCAGTTCCTTCATGGAAGGCATTGTTACAACCAGGCCACCGCCAATATCGCCGGCTAGGGCCATAACCCTCCAGAATGCGTTGCAAATATTCAGCTTTGAGACGTTACCCATAAGCTCATCCGGCAAAAAGACGCCCGATCCCGGGGGCTCTTCAGCACCTTTGGTGGCAGCGGCCATACCGCAAGCTCTTCCCGTTTCCCTCAAAACGACCATCTCCATTAACTGGTCATCGATGTGGGTGACCTTATCAAGTCCCTTGTACTCTTGAATCAGCTTTGAGGCCCCGATGATCTGATTCATGAAACCCACCTTACATGTGCCCCCACAGGTCATGCGGTGTGTCTTGGCAAATCGGGTGACAAACTTGATGGAGTAAGGATACTCCCCGCAATGAAATACCCTTTCCCATGGGATAAAGAGATTCTCGAAGATGACCATGGATGTCTCTCTCTGGCCAAAAATGGGATTTCCAAGCTCTTCAAGATCATCGGCCAGATCTCTTTCCGCTGACTAGGGGGAATACTGGCAGACATAGG
>JASFEQ010000039.1:0-17882 GCA_050124735.1 Desulfobacteraceae bacterium
TTCTTCAAATCAGGTTTCTGGAAGGTTAGGGTCCCTATCTCATCCAGCTGGAGGGGAACAAGATGATTCTCAATATGACGAGGATAGGAGAGAGCATAAGAGATGGGGGTTATCATGTGCGGGATGCCCATTTGAGCAATTATCGAACCATCCTTGTATTCAACCATGGAGTGAATAATGCTCTGAGGGTGGATGACGATGCTAATCTGATCCATCCTCAGGTCAAAAAACCATTTGGCTTCAATGGCCTCTAATCCCTTATTCATCAAGGTTGCTGAATCGATGCTTATCTTCTTGCCCATATTCCAGGTGGGGTGGTTCAAGGCCTGCCCTGGGGTAACTTTCTCCATATCCCCAAGGGAAAAATCTCTGAATGGTCCGCCGGATGCGGTCAGTATGATACGCCTAACATCCTCTCGCGGATGCCCCTGAAGAGACTGAAGAATGGCACTGTGTTCGCTATCAATGGGCAGGATGGTTATTTCTTCCTTTTTTGCCGCATCCATAATGAGAGGACCTGCCATGACCAGTGTCTCCTTGTTGGCCAAAGCGATATTCTTACCCGCTTTAATGGCTGCGTAGGTGGGAAGCAATCCAGCAGCCCCTGTCATGGCAGAAACCACCGTATCCACGTCTTCCAGGGTGGCCAAGTGTACGAATCCTTTCGTTCCAGAAAGGACCTCTGTGGTCGTGTCTTGATCAAGTCGAGTCCTCAGTATATCTGCTAGATCTTCTTCCAAGACAGCCACGCCTACAGGGCGAAACGTCTCTATCTGCTTTGTCAGAAGATCCACATTTCTTCCGGCCGTTAGAGCGATTGCCCTATAATCCTCAGGACTGCGCCCAATCACTTCAAGGGCGTTCAGGCCAATGGAACCGGTAGAACCCAAGATAGCTATTCTTTTCATTTTCCCTTGACGTATTCCCTGAAGAATTGAATGGTCTTTTCTAGTCCTTCTTCCAGACCGATTTTAGGTTCCCAGTCGAGTTTCGCTTTGGCGAGGCTGATGTCTGGCTGGCGCCTTTTTGGATCATCCATAGGAGGTGGGTGAAATTCAATTTTTGATTTGGATTTTGTCAACCGGATGATGGTTTCAGCCAGCTCCAGAATTTTTTGTTCTTCCGGATTACCCAGGTTCACTGGCCCTACAAAGTCATCCGGTCCATTCATCATTCTAACGAGGCCTTCAATCATGTCCTCTACATAACAGAATGATCTTGTTTGCGTACCATCTCCGAAGATGGTAATTGACTCATTCCTTAGGGCCTGCATGATG
The DNA here is from genome assembly GCA_050124735.1 of Desulfobacteraceae bacterium. Lineage (GTDB taxonomy): Bacteria > Desulfobacterota > DSM-4660 > Desulfatiglandales > HGW-15 > JASFEQ01. The sequence continues at coordinate 1,278 of JASFEQ010000039.1, forward strand.
AAATTGCTGACCACCCTTCCATCGTTGGGGTGCATTCGCGGGCCATAGGTGTTGAAGATACGTACAACTCGGATGTTCACGCTATTCTGTCTGTAATAGTCGAAAAACAGGGTTTCTACACACCGCTTCCCCTCATCATAACAGGAGCGAAGCCCTATAGTATTCACATTTCCCCAGTACGTCTCGTCTTGTGGATGGACCGTCGGGTCTCCGTAAATTTCGCTCGTGGAGGCTTGCAGGATCTTGGCCTTCACTCTTTTTGCTAGACCCAGCATGTGTATGGCGCCCATCACATTGGTCTTTACGGTTTTGACTGGATTGTATTGATAATGAATGGGTGAGGCGGGACAGGCAAGATTGTATATCCGATCCACTTCCAAAAAGATGGGATTAACAAGGTCGTGTCTAATCACCTCGAAGCGCCTGTTATTCATGAGGTGGAAGATGTTTTGCTTTTGTCCCGTAAAATAGTTATCCAAGCAGATGACGTGGTTCCCCTCCTCAAGCAGTCTTTCACAGAGATGGGAACCCAAAAAGCCGGCACCTCCTGTGACCAATGTTCTTTCTGTGTCATACCGGTTCAAAGCCATAAATAGTCGCCTCGGAATTTTTATAGTCTATTGAAATTAAGAATCCTCTAATAAAATCCATTTTGTGCCCTCCATGCCTGCCCACCGTTGCATTCTTCGTAGCACATCTACGTAGCGCGTAGCATGGACCAACTCAAAAATAAATAGAGTACAGGAATGCAAAACAAGAGGCCGTCTATTCTGTCCAGTAGGCCTCCGTGTCCAGGAAGAATTCCTCCTGAATCCTTCACCCCGTGATTCCTCTTCAGCATAGATTCTGCAAGATCACCTATTTGGCTTGCGACAGAGAGGAAAACAATAAGGGCCACCATACTGATGTTTATCGGGTGTAAACGCAGTATCTGTAAAAACCAGAGTGCTGCTATGACGCTACAAAGCAGCCCTCCCACGGCCCCCTCCCAGGTTTTGCCAGGGCTGATGGCCTCATAAAGCTTATGCTTACCAAATAATCGCCCAAAATAGAAGGCACCCGTATCATTGACAAAACTCACAACCAAAAGGAAGAAAAGCCAGAGCTTTCCATTGGGCTGAAGATCAATCATCCACAACAGAGACAGCGGGAGTACAATGTAGACTGGCCCCAAAACGGACTTACCCATATCCGCCGTCCACTGCTGGTTGGGGGAAGGATGGGTTAGCATGAAAAAAGCTACGGGAACAAAGGCCCAGAGGACGATGATGACCGGTGCAATCAGGACTTGCCGCGTGTAAAAGAGGGCAAAGAGCAGAATCGTGAGGACGTAACCTGCTATCCGTACAAATCTTGGCAGGTTGGCGGCGGTCAATGCATAAAACTCAAAAAGGCCTGCAAGGGATGCCAGAAGGAGGAGAATACAGAAGAGCCATCGGGGACCAAACCCGATGATATAGATCAGAATGGGTATGGCGACTATACCTGTAAGCCATCGTTTAAGATGCATCTAGAAATTCAGCTCCGCTCCTTAGTCTAGTGCCTAAAGTGATCTAAAGTGAACTAAAGTGCCTAAAGTGAAAGAAAGTGTCTAAAGTGAACTAAAATGCCTAAAATGTCTAAAATGAAATATTAAGGTTCGATTAACTCGGCCCAATTCAGTCGATTCCCCCAGATCGAGGAAAACAGCTAGAAGACCACCACAAAACGAAGGGATATTTAGAGTTCCTTAACTTTAGGCACTCTAGGCACTTTAGGCAATTTAGCTCACTTCTTTCAACACTTGTTCCCTGCTCCCTCCAAACCTTCTCTCCCGCTTCTGATATTCCTCAATGGCCAGGAGGTACTCCTCTTTTCGGAAATCAGGCCACAGGGTGGGGGTGATGTAGATTTCAGCATATGCAATCTGCCACAGCAGGAAATTGCTTATCCTATATTCGCCGCTCGTTCTGACGAGCAGATCCGGATCGGGCATGCCTGCTGTGTAAAGAAAATCCGCAATAAACTGTTCCGTAATCTCCCCAGAGGTAATAGCCCCGGACTCAATGCCTTCGGATATTTTATAGATGGCGTCAAATATCTCCTGCCTTCCACCGTAACTGAGGGCAAGGGTAAGAACCATATCTGTGTTCATGGATGTCTTATTGGCGGTTTCAGAAAGGCGGTTTCGCACATCTTGAGGCAGCTTGCTCGTCCTTCCAATGGCCTGAAACCGGATACCGTTTTCAAGCATCTCCTCCAGTTCGCTCTTGAGAAATCTTTTTAAGAGTCGCATTAGGGCTTGAACTTCATGTTTCGGTCTTTTCCAATTTTCTTCGGAAAAGGCATAGAGGGTGAGCCATGATATTCCGATCTCCCGGCTTGTTCTGACAATCTCCCTTACAGACTCTGCACCTTGTTCATGGCCACGGATTCGGTTCAAGGCCCTTTTCTTTGCCCACCGGCCATTTCCATCCATAATGATGGCCACATGTTTTGGCAATTTTTGAGGATCAATGTCTGACATCATCAACTCACGCAACCTATTGTTTCCTTCGGCTTGCGGCTCTGCTTTTAGCCCTTAAGGTAGAGGCTACAGCTGGGAAAGGCCGGAGGCCAATTGAGGCAAGCCCCCAAGATATCATCTCTAAGCTTCTACCGAAGGTCGTTTATTATGATTATAGCATATTAAGGTCAGGGTCGTTAAATCAGGAACGGGGGAGAATCGTTCCTTCATTTGCAAAGTGAAGCTGAGTTGGAGGGCATCTGATCAGAATTCGATGATCTCTTTTTCCTTTTCGGCGGTAACTTCGTCTATTTTTTTTGTGAAATCATTGGTTATATCTTGTACCTGGTCCTGGCATTTGTACATCTCATCTTCGGAGATCTCTTTTTCATTTTTCAGGTCTTTGAATAACTCATTGGCTTCTCGCCTGTGATTTCGGATAGAGATCTTCCCCTCTTCAGCCATCTTCTTTGCCAGTTTTGCCAACTCCCTCCTGCGCTCTTCCGTGAGCGGAGGGATGGATATCCTGATGATTTTACCATCATTCATGGGGTTCAGACCGAGTTCAGACTTCAAAATGCTTTTCTCTATCTCCCCTATAATAGACTGATCCCAGGGCTTTATCGTTATTAAACGGCTTTCCGGGACTGAGAGGGAGGCAACCTGTTCCAGGGGCATCTGCGTCTCATAGCAATCCACCTTTATGCCTTCCAAAAGGGCCGTAGAGGCTCTGCCGGTTCTAATTCTCTTAAACTCTTTTTTGAGGGCATCAATGGTACCGTCCATCTTATTACGCATTTCAGACAAGATCTCTTCTTTCATGATCAATCCCCTGAAATTGAGGTTCCCACGTTCTGTCCGGAGACAACCTTTTTTATGTTATCCTTTTTCTTCAGATTAAATACGATTATGGGCAAGTTTTGCCCCATGGCGAGGGAGATGGCTGTCATGTCCATCACCTTTAGGTTCTTTCTCATCACTTCCTGGTAACTAATCTTTCTGAACGGTTTGGCTTCGGGATTTTCCTCCGGGTCGGCCTCAAACACACCGTCCACCTTTGTCGCCTTCAAAAGAACTTCAGCGTGTACCTCCATAGCCCTTAGGGCCGCGGCAGTATCTGTGCTGAAATAGGGGTTGCCCGTCCCGGCCCCCAGAATGATGATACGTTTCTTCTCCAGATGGCTGATGGCCCTTTCTCTGATATAGGGTTCGGCTATCTTGTTCATGTCAAGTGCACACATGATTCGCGTCTCTGTGCCCATTTTGTTTAAGGCCTCACCCAGGGCAATGGCGTTAATGACGGTTGCAAGCATTCCCATCTGGTCTGCCGGAACCCGGCCCATGCCATATTCAGAGGCGTTCAGCCCTCTGAATATATTTCCACCCCCGATAACGATGGCAATTTCCACACCCAACTTTTGGACGCTGCGAACCTCGTTGGCAACCCCTTTGAGAACGGTGGAATCAATACCGAAAGACCCATCTCCCATTAGGGCCTCACCGCTCAATTTGAGCAGTATCCGCCTGTAACGGGGTCCCTTACCGCTCATCCGATTCTCCCAGCTGGAAACGAACGAAACGCCTGATAGCGATATTTTCGCCTGTCTTGGCCATCATCTCATGCAGGAGATCCTGCACCGTTATGTCGGGGTTTTTCACATAGGCCTGTTCAAGGAGACAGGCTTCTGCATAAAACTTATTCATCTTTCCATCGACAATTTTTTCGATGATTTTATCCGGCTTGCCCGCGTCTTTTGCCTGCGTCGCGTAGATCTCCCTCTCATTATTCAATATCTCAGGTGGAATCCCTTCGCGATCCAAAGAGATGGGATTGGTGGCCGCAATCTGCATGGCCACATTTTTGACAAGATTCGTGAAATCCTCTGTTTTACCCGTAAAATCCGTTTCGCAATTTACTTCCACCAGGACACCAATCTTCCCCCCCGCGTGAATATAGGATTGCACCTGTCCTTCTGAAGTGACTCTTCCACCCCTTTTCTTGGCCGTTGCAATGCCTTTTTTTCTCAGATAATCCACTGCCTCTTTGATATCACCATGGGTTTCCTGGAGGGCCACTTTACAGTCCATAATTCCCACACCGGTCTTCTCCCTCAATTCTTTTACAAGCGTTGCAGATATCTCCAATTTACTCCTCCTCCGCAATCTCTTCAGTGGTCTCAGATTTTTGCTTTTTGGAAACGACAACTACTTCTGGGCCTTCCTCCTCTGAAGGGGCAACCCCTTCCTCAACTTCGGCCTTTTCCTCTTCTCTCAACTGGGCTTCCGCCCTTAGTCTCTCCTCGGCCAGGTCATGTCCTTCGATGCAGGCATCTGCAATCTTTGAGCAAATTAACCTGATGGCTCGAATGGCATCATCATTGCCTGGGATGATGTAGTCAATTTCATCAGGGTCGCAATTGGTGTCAGCAATGGCGATAACAGGTATGCCCAGTTTCCTGGCCTCCTTTACAGCGATGTTCTCCTTCTTGGGATCCACAATGAAAACGGCGCCCGGCAGCTCGTCCATGTCTTTGATACCGCCCAGGACCTTTTCCAGTTTAACCATTTCTTTTTCCATCTTCAGGGCTTCTTTTTTCGTATAGCGGCTGAGCGATCCATCATTTTTCATGCTCTCCAGTTCTTTAAGACGGCCTATGCTCTTTCTTATGGTCTGGAAATTGGTCAAGGTGCCGCCAAGCCAGCGGTTGACCACATAAAACATGCCACAGCGCTCGGATTCCTCAACAATGGACTCGTGGGCCTGTTTTTTGGTCCCCACATAGAGTAAAGCGTAACCATCTGCTACGGTATTCACCAAGAAATCGTTTACCGTTGCAAAAAGACTCACTGTTTTTTGGAGGTCGATGATGTGTATACCGTTGCGCGCACCAAATATATAGGGTTTCATTTTAGGGTTCCAACGCCTCGTCTGGTGTCCAAAATGGACGCCAGCCTCCAGAAGTTCCTTCATATTGATCGATACTGCCATGCAATCCTCCTCATCCTTTCGAGGCCTCCAAGTGCCTCGATCCCGCGGTTTTCCCTCCGTTCAGAATATTTCCATTACCCCATGGGGTGGGGCACCGGGGCCGACTCTGAACGTGTGAATTGAGATAACCCCGCAAATCTCTCTCTCGCGAGGTCATCAAAAACCAAAAAGCCTCAAAATATGCAAACCGTAATGTCTAACATTGGCGCTCCTGTTTTGCAAGGAAAAAAGGGGATATCAATTTGATTGACCTTTAAACCCTATATAATTATATATTAATTAAGCACAGGGAAGAACCTTTATGGATCCAAGATAGGGAGTTTTGGCCCATGGGTGAAGAGTTAAAAAAGGGCCTCAAAAAGATGGCCAGAGATGCTGAACTTAAGGTGGCTGAGTCCCTTTTGCGATGGAAGTATAAGAAGGAGGGGAAGAGCGTACCCGATGATGAAAGCATTGGCCAACAGAGCAAAACCATTACGGATCAGGCCCATCAAATAATCGCCAAACGGGGTAAGGGTATTTGGGAAGGTTTTAAAGAGGCCTACGAAAAGGCAAAGAAAGAGGAGGATTCCACGGATTGAGCAAAAGGGACCTTCTAATAGAGATAAGAGGCAATTTGGATGGGAGTGAAAAGGAGAGACTCTCTCCCTATGCTTGCTTGAGCCGCCAGGCCGTGAGGCGGAGAGAGGAAGAAAAGATCCTTATGGGCCATAGGCAGAATTTCGCCCTGGATACGGATCGGATTCTCCATTCACTCGCCTATTCTCGCTATGTTGATAAAACCCAGGTGTTTTATCTCATCAAGAATGATCATGTCACCCATCGGGCCCTTCACGTTCAGCTTGTCTCCAAGATAGCCAGGACTGTGGGTCGTCTGCTGGGGCTTAACGAGGATCTCATTGAGGCCATAGCCCTTGGGCATGATATTGGTCACACCCCATTCGGGCACGATGGGGAGAGATTTCTCTCCGAGGTTTCTGAGCGATACGGTATAGGTCCTTTTCTCCATAATGTTCAGAGTGTCAGATTTTTGGAAAAAATCGAGAGGAAGGGAAGAGGCTGGAATCTTACCCTTCAGGTGCTTGATGGGATTTTATGTCATGACGGGGAGGTCCACAGCCGAGCGCTTAAGCCCAAGGCTGACAAGGATTTTGATACGCTCGACAGCGAGATCAAGGAAAAGGAGGGAAATCTCTCCATGGATATCCGGCCCATGAGTCTGGAGGGATGCGTGGTGAGAATGGCGGATACCATCAGCTATGTGGGGCGGGATATTGAAGATGCCATCAGACTTGGGCTGATTGAGAGGAATGACTTGCCTGAAGATTGCCGTAAGATCTTAGGAGAGACCAATGGCACCATCGTCTACACCCTGGTGGAGGATCTGGTTGTCAATAGCCTGGATAGACCCCACGTGTGCTTTAGCCCTGAGGTAAGCGAGGCCCTCAAGAAATTAAAGGAATTCAACCAAAAACATATTTACATGAACATTAAGGTCAAGCAGCAGACACCAAAGATCAGATTGATGTTTGAATTGTTATTTGAGAAATATTTTCGTGACCTGGAAACCGGGAACGAAGACTCTGATATCCAAAGGGAATTCTTGGATGGAATGTCCTTGGAATATAAAGAAAAAACACCCCCAGCGGAGATCGTGCGTGATTTTGTGGCCGGCATGACCGATGAGTACTTCTTGGGCCAGTGTCAAAAATACCTCATCCCCCAAGCAAGATCGAGCCGTTTCTAATCTTTCTGCATTGTCTAATTTCCCCTTTAAGTATAATAAGTTATTTAAACAAAGTAGTTGACAAACATAGACTAAGAAAGTTAAGGGTATATACGTTTCCCGCCTCTCCTCGAGATCTCAAAATAGCCAAAACCTAAATGCATAAGACACCTCAAAGCGGAGGCTTTCAAAAATGGCCAAGGCCCAGGAGCTTAAGGAAGGGGATGCCATACTAAGGCTCGAAGATGTTCACATGTATTTTGGGAAAGTGGCCGCTTTGGCAGGCGTAAGCCTGGAGGTCAAGAAGGGGGAGATCCACTCCATCATTGGCCCCAACGGCGCGGGCAAGACCGTCATGATGAACTGCATCAACGGCCTCTACAGACCCCAAAAAGGCAATATCTACTTTAAAGGCAATCAGATTAACCACTTAAGGCCTTACAAGCGGGCAGAGCTCGGTATTTCAAGGACCTTTCAGAAGATTGAACTCTTTGGCGGCATGACCGTCCTGGACAACATCCGACTTGGGCGACACATCCATCTCAAATCGGGGATAATGAGCGGATCCGTATACGTGGGCAAGACCAAGAAGGAGGAAATTGAGAGCAGAGAATTTATTGAGGAGGAGATAATTGATCTGCTTGAAATAGAAAGCATCAGGGACAAAACGGTCCACATGCTTCCCTATGGTCTGCAAAAGCGGGTGGAGCTGGGAAGGGCCTTGGCCCTTAACCCGGAGCTTGTCTTGCTTGATGAGCCTTTGGCCGGGCTGAACCTGGAAGAGGTGGAGGATATGGCCCGCTTTATCCTTGATATCAATGAGGAGAAGCGCTGGAAGGTCACTTGTGTCCTGGTGGAGCATGACATGGGTGTGGTCATGGACATATCCAACCGTGTCTATGTCCTCAATTTTGGGTATCCCATTACAGATGGGCCGCCAAAAGAGGTTGCGAATAATCCAGAGGTCATAAAGGCCTATTTAGGTGAAGAAGATCTATACGCCACAAGGAGGTAGGGGTTTAAGATGAGTGCGTCTGAAATAGAGATCACCAAAGACCTCACCATCCCCAAGCTTTTTCTGCGACAGTGCAAGAAATACGGAAAAAACAAAGTGGCCATGAGGGAAAAGGAGTTTGGTATCTGGATCCCTTTTACGTGGCAGGATTATCTCGAAAATGTGAAGACCCTTTGCCTCGGTATGGTCAGTCTTGGGCTAAAGAGAGGCGACAAGGTGGCTATGATCGGCGATAACCGCCCCGAAGGTCTCTGGGGTGAGATGGCTGCCCTTTGCGCCGGGGGAATTGGCGTGTGGCTTTTCCAGGACTGCATGATGGATGAGGTGAAGTATATTATTGACCATTCCGACGCCAAACTTTTTGTGGGTGAAACCCAAGAAGAGGTGGACAAGGCCCTCGCCATCAAGGACGAATGCCCTAAACTAGAAAAAATCATCTGGGACGACCCCAAAGGCATGAGGCGTTACGATCAGGATTTCTTGATCAGTGTAAAGAGGGTCCAGGAACTGGGACGAGAACTGGATGGGAAAGAGCCTGATCTTTTTGAAAAGATGATCAATGAAGGTGATGGTGATGATCTATGCCTGCTTTTCTATACCTCAGGGACCACCGCCCTCCCAAAAGGCGCCCTCCTCACCCATTGGAATATGCTGACCATGGGCCGGAATCTGATGGCCGTCGACCCCTGTCTTGATACGGATGACTTTGTCTCCTATCTCCCATTCGCCTGGATTGGGGAGCAGATGATGTCCATATCCTGCGGACTGCAGGTGGGATACACCCTCAACTTTCCAGAAGAACCGGAGACGGCACGGGAAGACATCAGGGAGATTGGCCCCCACGTCATGTTTGCTCCTCCTAGACTCTACGAGGGGATGACCCGTCAAGTTCAGGTGAAGCACATTGACTCCACATGGATCAAACGGAAGATTTACGAATTCGCCACCAAGGTGGGATACAAGGTGGCCAATCTCCGGTTCCAGAAGCAACCGGTGCCCTGGTACTGGAAGTTTTTAAACTGGTTGGCCTTTATCACTATGCAGGTTAAACTGAAGGATCACCTGGGCATGTCACGGTTAAGAAATGCCTATACGGGTGGTGCAGCCATGGGCCCGGATCATTTTCGATTTTTCCATGCCCTGGGCGTCAACCTGAAGCAGATATATGGGCAGACCGAAATCGCGGGGATCTCCGTTGTTCACAGGGACGGAGACGTAAAATTCGACACCGTGGGAACACCCATTCCTGACACCGAGGTGAAGATCACGGAAGATGGGGAAATTATATCCAAAAGCCCTTCGGTGTTTCAGGGATATTATAAGATGGCCGAGGAGACCGAAAAGACGCTGGTGGACGGCTGGCTCTATTCGGGCGACAGAGGTTTTATCGATGAAGATGGACACCTGGTCGTATTCGACCGCTCCAAGGACGTGATGACCCTGAGTGATGGAAGGCCTTTTGCTCCGCAGTATCTTGAAACCAGGCTGAAATTCAGCCCCTTTGTTCAGGAGGCGTGGGTCATTGGGGATGAGAGAGATTATGTCGCGGCAGTTATGTGTATCGATTACTCTGTAGTTGGGAAGTGGGCTGATGACAAGAAGCTTAATTACACCAGCTACCCGGAGCTCTCCCAAAAACCTGAAGTCTATGATCTAGTTCAGAAACAGATAGAGGAGGCGAACAGGGACCTTCCAGGCCCCGCAAAAATCCACAAATTTGTCAATCTCTACAAGGTGTTTGACGCAGACGATGAAGAGCTGACCAGAACCAGCAAGTTGAGGCGGGCCTTTGTGGAGAACAGATACAGGGATATTGTAGATGCTCTCTATACCGATGTTGATACGGTACACATGGACACCACCATCACCTATGAAGATGGGCGAGAGCAGCGCATAAAAACCGATCTCCATATTCAGAGGGTAAAGGTTTAGCCCATAGCGAAAAACATGGCTTCTAAACTGAGAACTTGACTTGGTAGATATTGTCATTGCGAGCCCTTCGAATTCCTCAGGGTAAACTCCGCGAAGCAATCTCGTCCTTTTCCAAAATCCAATGAGATTGCCGCGTCGCCCGCATCAGGTGCGGGGTCCTCGCAATGACTGCTTAATTAATTGTTCAAAGATCTGTAAACTATCATCCATAAGCTCATTGAGCGGGGGATTAACTGCATGGAACTCTTCTTGATGACATTGATCACAGGGATCCTGGTGGGAGGGATATACGCCCTGGTCGCCCTGGGATGGGTCCTGATCTATAAGTGTTCAGGGGTCCTCAATCTGGCCATGGGGGAGTTGACACTCATTGGGGCCTATGTGACCCTTGGTCTTTACGAAATGGGCATTCCATTTATTCCTTGCGTAGCAATTACTTTGATCATCGGAATCGTTTTAGGGATTCTGACCGAGAGGATCTTTCTGGATAAGCTAATCGGGGAGCCACTCCTGGCAGTGATCATGGTGACCGTAGGGCTCTCTTTTTTCTTTAAAGGCTTTGTGGGATTCATATGGGGTACAGATACGAGGGTCTTTACCCCGGCCGTCTTTTCCATCAAGCCGCTTACCATTGGATATCTCAAAATATCCTCTGTTTACCTCTGGTCCTTTATCCTTGCCATAGTGCTTCTCATCATATTCGTGGCCTTTTTCAAATATACGAAATGGGGTCTTTCCATGCAGGCCACTGCTGATGATGAAACAGCGGCCCTATCACTGGGAGTCAGTGCCCGCTTTGTGTATGCGGCGGCCTGGGCCATTGCCTTTATGAGTGCCGGCGTTGGGGGAGCGCTGTTGGGTAATATAAATGGCGTCAACATATCCATAGGTTATCTTGGTTTACTGGTCCTACCCGCAGTGGTGCTTGGAGGGCTCAATTCCGTGCCCGGGGCTATTGTGGGAGGAATCATTATCGGAATACTACAGAATTTCTCAGGAACCTATCTCGATAGGTTTTTCCCGGGTGGTGTTAAGGAGATTATGCCTTTCGTTTTCATGGCCGTTTTTCTGCTCTTTAAACCCTATGGACTGTGGGGATGGGAAAGGATTGAAAGAGTCTAGAGATTCTAGATTTCGGATTTTCGATTTTCTTCTTTAGCTCACTTTAGGCACTTTAGACACTTTAGTCACTTCAAAGAGGTTTTTCATGTCGAACGTTTGGTTGCCTTGCGGTGATTATCACTGGAATTATGGACAGGATCAAGGCTGGTGGCAGACCACTTTTATTAAGGGGAAAATGATCCTGCTCCTGGCCATCATGTTTATTGGTATCCCTTTGCTGACCCCAGAATATTGGGTGGGCGTGGCTACCATGGTTGGTTACACCGCGTTGGGGGCCCTGGGTGTCCAGCTTCTCATCGGGTATGCAGGATTGATCACCCTGGGACATGCCGCCTTTATAGCCGTGGGGGCCTATACAAGCACTATGCTCGTCCTTCAGTTTCCCTGGCCCCAATTTATCGTGGATTGGGGACTCGCTTACCCCATGAGTATTGTTGTTGCAGGCATCGCTGCCGGTATATGGAGCGTCCTTTTTGGCCTCCCTTGTGCAAAGGTGAAGGGCTTTTACCTCATCCTGACCACCATGGCCGCTCAGTTTATCACCGTGGATTTCATCCTGACTCAGTATGTAAGCCGCATCGGCGGTAGAGGTCAGGCCTTCTCCCTGCCCCCAGGCACCATCAAAATCGGCCCTTGGGTCATCGACAGCGATGTGAAGATCTACTACGTCATGGCCATTCTGTTGACCCTCATGGTCATTGTCCTGGCCAATCTCCTTCGTTCCAGGGTCGGTCGGGCCTGGGTGGCCATAAGGGACAATGATATCGCGGCGGAGGCCCTGGGGATCAACATTGTCTGGTACAAACTGCTCGCCTTTTTTGTGGCTGGTTTTATGGGGGGAATTGCGGGCGCATTCTGGGTGAGTAACACGGCCGCCCTGAGCCCGGAGCATTTCCCGTGGTTTTGGTCCCTGTGGTTGGTGGGGGTCATTCTGATCGGGGGGGTTGGTTCTATCCACGGGGTCATTTTCGGATCCCTCTTTATGGTGGTCATTATGGAACTTCTCACGATTGCCGTCATTCCCGTCTCAGAGTATTTCCCCAAGGTGCTGATTCATTTTGCTTTTATCAAGGAAATGGCCTTTGGCCTGGCCATTTGCGCATTTTTGATCTACGAGCCCAATGGACTTGCCTACCGGTGGTGGCAGGTCAAAAACTATTTCAACTTTTGGCCATTTTCCTACTAGTCTTTGTTGGCTTCATTGATTTAAGAGTAAATGATAAATTGTCTATTGAAAACGCCAAACAACTTAACCACTCAACTACTTAACAACTTAAGTGAACCAAAATTGGAAGGGAGGTGAAAGGGGTCGTTTTCGTAAGGGAGAAGATGATTGGGAGTTAATATCAACCTACAAAATAAAAGGGAGAGACGTATGAAAAAGCTAAAGATTCAAAATTTTCTCTTGCTACTCCTGGCATTGGTTTTTCTCGTGGGGTTTTCCACCGTAGCCGTCGCTCAGACGATTAAAATAGGGGGCCTCATGGACACCACAGGGGCCACGTCGGACGTGGGAAAAGACTATACCCTCGGTATGGATGAGGCCTGGAAGTATATTAACGAGCAGGGTGGGGTCAACGGGAAAAAGATCAAATATACATGGTTTGATTACGGATATCGTATCCCTGAGGCTATCACCAAATATAAGCTTCTGAAAAGACTTCGCAGCATAGCGATCATGGGATGGGGAACCGGCGATACGGAGGCTTTGTCTCCGACGATCAATAAGGACAAGCTTCCCTATGTGTCCGCGTCCTATTCAGCGCATCTCACTGATCCCAAAAAGACCCGCTACAATCTCTTCTTTTCCTCGGACTATAGCACCAATGCAAGGGCCTGTTTAACAGCCTGGTACGATAAGAAATGGCCAAAGCATCCTGATTATGGGAAGAGGAAACCGCGTCTTGCATGCAGCTACATGTTTCCATCTCCCTATGCCAGTGCTCCCATCAAGGCGCTAAAGGACCAGGCTAAGATCCTTGGGTTTGAGATCGGTCCGGATCAGGATGTGAGTCTCTTTGCACTGGACACCAAGAGCCAGATCATGGCCCTTAAAAAGTTCAAACCGGATCTGCTGTGGCATGGAAACACGACCATGTCCGTCGCAGCGACCATAAGAGATGATTATGCACTCGGGTTGAGGGCGGATCACATCGTGAACAACTGGGGTCTTGACGAAAATCTGCCACGCCTTGCCGGAGCGGCCATGAACGCCCCGGACGCTTTGACTGTTTTGGGCGCCACGCCCATAGCCTTTTACGGTCAGGATTATAAGAACATGGACATTGTTGTGGCCACGGCGAAGAAGTACAATCCAGGCGTGCCCCAGAAGAAAAGGCTTAACCGAACAGTCCAGGCATGGGGTGATGCGCTGATCACCTGGGAAGCTCTGAAGAGAGCGGATAAGGCTGGAGATCTATCAGGTGACAGCATTATGGTGAACGGTTTTGAGACCATGAGGAATTTCGATATCGGCCTGGGTGCGTCGCCGATCACTTTTACGTCCACCGATCACAGGGCCACGACCGGGTGTCTGGTTCAGGAGTGGAAGGATGGCAAGTTCCAGGAGGTGGAGAGGGTAGACCTGAAAGCGCGCTGGCCCGACAAGTGGGAAAAAGAATGGCTTGGCTGGTAGTCCATTCATCTTGGCGACACAGCGGCGTTTTGTAAAATGGCGTAGCGATTTTATCGCCCTTGGAGGTTTGCAGTTGGAAGCAGCAGAGGCCATACTGAAAATCAACAACATTGAGGTCCGGTACCATGAGATCATACTGGTGCTGAAAGGCGTCTCCATTGAGGTGCCGAGGGGAGGTATTGTGGCACTTCTCGGGGCCAACGGAGCAGGAAAGAGTACCACCTTGAAGGCGATCTCCGGACTCCTTAAGACCGAAGATGGTGAAGTGACGGACGGTGCCATTGAGTATGAAGGGGAACATATCCACCATGAAAGGGCTGCCATCATTGCCAAGAAAGGAATTGTCCAGGTCATAGAAGGGCGTAGGGTATTTGAACACCTGACCGTGGAGGAAAATCTGAAGGTGGGGGCTCATCTGCGAAAGACTGGCTCTGTAAAGGATGGCCTGGAGCTGGTCTATCATTATTTTCCCAGGCTGCGTGAGAAGCGAAACGAAGTGGCTGGATTTGTGAGCGGTGGCGAACAGCAGATGACGGTCGTGGGAAGGGCCCTGATGACCGAACCGAAACTGGTCTTGCTGGATGAACCCTCCATGGGCCTGGCCCCAAAGTTGATTCACGAGATTTTTAATATCATCATGCAGCTCAACAAAGAGCAACACATCTCCATTCTCCTGGTGGAGCAGAACGCCAAACTGGCGCTAAACGTGGCTCCCTACGCCTATGTGATGGAGACAGGCAGGATTGTCATGGACGACACCTCGGACAAGTTGAGCCAGAACGAGGATATTAAGGATTTCTACCTCGGCCTGACCGAAAAGGGCGGAAGAAAGAGTTTTCGCGACGTGAAACATTACAAGCGCAGAAAAAGATGGTTAACGTAATAATTTTCTATTAAGAGCGGCTTTAGCCGCGTTACATAAAATCGTAAAACGATTTTATAGAGGGAGGTTTATGATGAATAAAAGAGTGGCATTACTGACAATTCTTCTTTTTGGCCTGACGGTGGTTTTTGCCTCCTGTGCAGCTCTGCAGAAGCCCACCGCGGACAATTTTAAGGATCCTATGGTCCAGCTGGATTCAATCCAGTTGGCTTACTACGAGGGATTCTGGTACTACGGCAAGGCAAAAGTGGCCATGGGTAAGGCCCCGAAGGGTGGTGGCGGTTCTCCGGTCACTTTAGAATTTGTCTTTGAAATAACGAACCCGAATGCTTATCCCGTAAGGTTAGATTCTTCAAAGTTCTTCCTCTATTTCGACGACTATGAGCTGAGAGTCGTTAATGATAATAACCACATGTGGATACCCGCTGGAAAGACCAATATCAAGGTGCTCCCTGTGACGCTGACTCCGTTTTCCACTTATGCTAAATTTTTGCTGGCCGGCAAAGAATTGTCTCTTTCAAGAGGGGATAAACCTTGGGACAAAATCAAGCAGTGGTGGGAAGGGCTTCCAGATATGTCGTTTAAGATAGACGTGGATGAGGGGACATTCACATTTAGCGCTGACGGTGTGATCAGGGTCATTCCCTTCAGGGTTACCTTGCAGGAGTAGCAAGGTACGCAAATATGAAATAAATGAAATAAACGTGGATTGAAATGGGGGTCAGCCTTTGACAGGGGACACAAGCATAAACCCTGAAATTTTGCGGCAGCGGATGTGACCATAAAAGGCAGAGGTTGATGTTTGTTTGAGATAAATGTGCCCCATGTCAAGGGCTGACCCCATTACCTGACGTTGCATAAAATCATCCAACGAAGTGAGGTTATTTTATATGGGACTTTATGATTTCACTTTCTATGATCTTGTTAATCGTAATGCCCAATGTTTTAAGGACAGGCCCGCCTGGTTTGAATTTGATGATGGGCGTACTGTGACTTTTGCCCAGTACAAGGAACAGGTGGATCGCCTCGCTTGTGGTCTGCAGAATTCGGGCGTGGAAAAGGGCGATCGAATTGGGGTCCTGGGGAAAAATAGTCTGGAATACTTTCTTCTCTACGGTGGGGCTGCAGCCCTGGGGGCCATCATGCTACCCATCAACTGGAGGCTTTCAGCGGAGGAGGTAGTTTTTAATCTAAATGATTGTGAACCCAAGGTAGTATTTGCCGATGAAGAATATCAGGAATTGATAGATGGGTTGATAGAGAAACTTCCTTCTGTTGAGAAATATTTCAATCTCAAAGCTCGTGCAGGCAATTACCTTGATTTTGAGGCCTTGTTGAATAACCAGGGCGATTTGGATCCTCCCGAAGTGTCCACCGACGATGGTTATGTGATTATCCATACGGCGGCCGTGGCAGGCAGGCCAAGAGGGGCTTTGTTGAGTCACGGGAATATACTCTGTGCGGATATGCATTTTGATTATTTTTTTGGTCTGAGTCCGGAGGATGTGAATCTCAATCTCCTGCCCCTCTTTCACGTGGGCGGCCTCTTCACGGCCACCACCAGCTTTCACGCAGGTGCCCTGAATGTGAATATGAGCAAGTTTGATGCAGCGCAGGCCGTGGAACTTATCAGGGAAAAGAAGGTCTCCCTCTTGTTCGATTTTGCGCCGATCCTCTCGTCGATCCTGGAAGCCCATGAAGAATCGGGTGTAGACATTGGAACGCTCAAGACTGTCGCTGGCTTAGACACGCCAGAGACCATAGAAAAATACCAGGAAATGGTGGGCGGGACGTTTTACTGCATGTATGGTCAGACAG
>JASFEQ010000040.1:0-17696 GCA_050124735.1 Desulfobacteraceae bacterium
CGCGGTGCACGGACCCAAAACGGTTGGGGTGTACGTCACCTGCACATTCAAGGTTTCGCCAGGCTCAAATCCCGATTCCACATTAGGACCCGTGTATTCGAATTCAGTAGTACAAGCGGCGGCCTTATTCAAGGCCAGGATTAGGGTATACGTCGTTTCACTACTTTGATTGCTGATTCCCACAGTAGTTATTTGACCCTCTCCCAGCACCACATTTCCTATATCCAGATCGAGCTCTGTATTTACACCCTCACGGAGCTCTGTATCCACGTTCAGATCCTCACCCCGAGCAAGACCTGGGAAAAACATGCCACAGACAATTAAGGCCACGAAAATGGTTACCATCTTCATGGCCATACGCTTTTTAACCATTTTCTAACCCCCCTTTTTCGTAAGATAGCGCCCCCTTTTATTGGCTCATGCCACTTGGAGCCTAAGTGGGAGCGCGCTTTTGGGAGCATCCCCCCTGGTCAGCTCGCCAAAAGAAATGACCGAAGTGCTCTGGGGGTTAGAAAATGCAAATCTCGTTCCAATTTGGAAAAATCAGAACTATTGTTTTATTATCAAGAAGTTATGAGCGGAAGCGCTCTTGTTCAATCTAATACTGCATTCCTGTTATTTGCATAAAAATATCACATCGAGGGATACACCTACTCTTTCTCTTCCTTCCTCATACTGGCCATTTCTTCCAGGATTTTCTCTAAGCTTTCCAGTTCCCTGCCGTATGCGGCCCAATTCCCTTGGCGCAAGTATGCCTTGGCCTTGTTGTAGTGTTCCAGAGCGGACACACCCAGATTTGAAATATCCTCAGTTTGAGGAATAGACGGGGGAGCCAATGGTTTGGTGACTATTTCCCCGCCCAATACGCTGTTTAAGGCCGTATCAAGATTTTCCTCCATGACCAGACGATTGGCAAAAGCCACAATAACTCTCTTCAATTCCGGTATGGAAGCGGCCTTTGCCTGTTGTGAAGCGCCCGGTCCCCCTCTTCTCCGAGGTCTTCCAAAACCTCCAGGTTGAGGGGATCCTGCTGAGGACATTTCGCTCCCTTCCTGTTTTGCTTCCAGGTAAACCGGCTCCACATAGATAAACGTATCACCGAGGGGAATGGCCAAAAGATTACCTCTGATGACTCGGGACCCTCTCTGGCCCCATAGGCTCAACTCCCGGGAGATCTCCGTTTGCTGATCCACCCTGGCTTCAATCTGCATCGGTCCATAGACCAGTTTCTCCTTGGGTAATTTGTAGACCAACAGATTCCCGTAGCCGGGAAGGTCACATCGGGCAGCGAGCCAGCCAATCATATTGTCCTTCTTGGAAGGGGTGAAAGGGAGCATCAGGAGAAACTCCTCCTTTTCCCCTTCGGGCAATTTTATAATGATGTAGTAGGGTTCCATTTCTTGTCGGCTGTCCCCATACATCTCATCAGGAATTTGCCAGAGGTCTTCCTGATTATAAAAGACCTGGACATCTTCCATGTGATATTTTGTATATGTGCCCACCTGGATCTTGAAGAGGTCCTTGGGGTATCGGATGTGCTTCTTCAGATCCGCAGGCATTTCACTAAAAGGCCTGAACAGATCAGGGAATATGGTCGCATAGGTTTTGACTATGGGATCCTTTTCATCGATGATGTAGAAAACCACATCCCCATTATAGGCGTCTATCGTGACCTTGACGGAGTTCCGGATGTAGTTCACTCCTTTATTTCCAAAACGGCCATACGATCGGCTAGAATAGGGATACATATCTGAGGTGGTGTAGGCGTCTTGAATCCAGGTGAGCTTACCCCCGGAGACGACCACGTACGGATCACCGTCATAATCCAGAAACGGGGCAACCAGAGCGGCCCGCCTGCCAATCCGCCGGTTATACATGATTCGACTCTCAGGGCTTATATACGTGGTAAAGAGGACCTGGGGATCAAAAAACTCAACGGCAAATAAAAGCCTTCTGAAGAAGGATTTGATAGGGACACCTCCCTTTCCCTGATAGATGGTGTAGACGTTCTTGTCCCCTTTGGGGTAATCAAACTCTTCGGTCTTCGTCTTTACAAGGACATACTCAGCCGTTTTTTCCCCATAATAGATCTCGGGGCGTTCTATCTTCAGGTCAGGTTCAAAGGAAGGCGGCAGGTCTTTGACAAAGAGGCGGGGCAGTCCCTCCCTGGTCACCTCATTGACCGGGCTGGAGGCCAACCCATAGCCGTGGGTATAGATGAGGTGTCTGTTGACCCAGGTATTTGCCTGGGCAGGTAGTTGATTGACCACCAACTCCCGGACGGCCAACATGACCTGTCGATATTGGTTATTGATGAGATAACGATCCACGTCCACATTGTTGAAATCGTAATAAAGCCGTATGGTTTGAATCTGCCTGTAGGTCTGAAGTAAAGGACGCTCGTCCCAGATCCTGATATTTTGAATCGTCACATCATTCCTCTGGATGTCCTCCACACTCAGCGTGTCACCCACCTCAAAATCAACTTCCTTGATCCTATCCAGATTATAGGCCTTACGGGTATACTCAATGTTATGAGCGATGTAGGGTGATTCTTTGGCCAACTCATTGGGTTTCACCACAAGTTTTTGTACCAGGACTGGGAGCAGGGTCGCAAACACCAACACAGCCCCTATCCAGGTTGCTCCGCTTAACCAGATTAGTTTTGTCCTGAACTTAAAGGCGTTGTAAAAAAGGACCAGAGAAAAGCCCAATGAGACGATGATCAGCAGCCTATAGGCCAGGATTTTGATGTGCACATCCGTATAGCTGGCGCCAAAGGCAGGCCCTTGAGTGGAATACAGAAGCCCATACACTTTCAGATGGTACCCCCAGGCCAGAAGTAGAACAATGATTCCTCCCAGGAAAATAAGGTGTTTCCTGGCGCTTGGTGCAATGGTAATTTTGGGCAGAGAGGTGGGGGGACCCTCTGCCTGGCCAAAATCGCCCTCTATTTGAAGGGCACCATTTTTCAGATACCACCCCATGGTGACCAGCCCAGCCAAAACGATGAGAACCAATAACCCGTTCCGGACAAAAAGGTAAAAGGGAAGAGAGAAGATATAGAAACCGATGTCCTTGTTAAAAATAGGATCCGTGCTCCCAAAAGGTTGCTGCTTCAGAAAGCGAAGGACCATATCCCATTGATAGGAGCCCTTGGACGCCACCATAAAACTGAGTAGCAGAACAAAAGCGAGGAGGAGTGTATTTAACCCCCTGCCCGAAAGGCCGAGTTGGGAAACATAGCCGTCCGCCGCTTTAAGGACCAGTCCCCTCCCTCCGCCTGGGTTCAGACGTCTGGCTACGTAAAGGTTAACAGATATTAGAAGGATCAAAAGCAACCAGACCAGCGAACCGAACCCGAATTTACTTAGGAGCATGGTCCAGAAAACAGGCGAAAAGCCAAGATTTTCGAACCAAAGGTAGTCAGGATAGATGGAAATCCCTGACCATAGCAACAGAACAGCGACAATGCCGACCCCTATGATAATGAATTTCTTACTCATATCTCTTCTCCCTATAGATTGGGTGAGGGCGTGCCCATCTATAAATGAATCCCTGGAATATGGGCACTGGTGCGGGTTTCATGTTTCTGCTTTAAGGAAACCGGTAAAAGGATTAACGGAGCCTAACAGCTTTTTCCGTGAAAAGGAAGGAGGAAGTGGAAAAAGAAACCCGAATGTGGGAACGTGGTTGACTGAGCAGAAGAAGTATGATTTAAGGCGTTGAGGGAATAAACATCTTTCTCCGGATATGTTATAATCATAGGGTCCTCTCTGGTTTCGACTCTTATGGTTTCCTGGCAAGAGTCAAACAGGGACTGGACCCATTTTATTTGAACCCCAAATCCTTAAAATAGGCGCCTTTACAACTGGCCCATTTTTTGAATCCATTTTGAAGGAGGCAGTTTGATTCCAACATGCCAAATGCCATTATAACTGCGACGGGCAGCTATATTCCCACCCTAAAGGTACCAAACGAATATTTTCTCGGCCATGAGTTCTATGCTCCTGATGGGACAAAACTTGAGAAGCCAGCCCATGATATCATTAGTCAGTTCCAGGGTATCACATGCATCGACGAAAGGAGATATATAACAGATGGGCTAAATACCTCTGACATTGCCTTTCAGGCGGCAAAAAAAGCCCTGGATGGTGTGGACATGGAAAGCCTGGATTGCATCATAGTCGCTCAAAACTTGGGGGATTTGAGAGAGGGCAACAGGACATCGGATATGGTTCCAACCATAGCCGCCCGGGTGAAACACGGGTTGAGAATAAGAAATCCTTACACGATTGCCTTTGATGTCCCTTTTGGCTGTCCTGGTTGGCTGCATGGAATAATTCTGGCCAATTACTACATCAAGTCCGGCGATGCAAAGAAGGTTCTGGTTATTGGCGCGGAGACGCTATCAAAGTTCTCAGATCCCCATGATATGGACAGCATGATATATGCCGATGGGGCCGGTGCTACCCTGGTTGAAGCAACGGAAAGGGATGCGGGAATCCTTACCCATGTGACCAGATCCGACACCTTTGAGGAGGCTTATCTGCTGTGGATTGACAAGTCATACAACCCAAATCTCGATGGTGGCAGCTTGTTCCTCAAAATGCATGGTCACGAGATATACAAGTATGCGGTAAAGAAAGTCCCTGAAGTGGTAAAACAGAGTCTTGATAAGGCCGGGTTCACCTTAAGGGATGTGAAGAAAGTCCTCATACACCAGGCAAATCAAAAGATGGATGAGGCTATATTGAAAAGGCTGTTCAAGTTGTACAAAATAAAAGACATCCCCGAGCACATTATGCCCATGACAATCTCCTGGCTAGGTAACAGTTCGGTGGCCACCCTGCCCACACTGTTTGACCTTTTACAGAGAGGAAAGCTCAATAATCATAAATTGCACTCCGGAGATATCGCCGTATTCGCTTCTGTAGGAGCAGGGATGAACATTAACTCTGTGGTTTACCGGATGCCTTGACAGATAACGATCAACTCTGGAACCATCTTCTCCGCACAACTCACACGTCCTGCCAAGACGAGCATACCACCATTTATAGAAGTCCATTTGCCGACTGTCTTTTTCTGATGAAGGATGGAGAACGACGACCAAAAAAGAGCTCAAAGAAAACCGTCAGCCCTGTGGTTTTCCTTTGGCTCAATTCTTTTAACCGACAGTGCTATGTTGGATAGATTCCTGCCTGCGTCACTTTACCTCGTTTAGGTGGGCATCACTTCGCGCATGGTTGTTAAGATATCGATCATCTGATTTTGCCCTTCGTAAAGTCTACACATGTCAATGATCGTACCGCTTATCTGAGCCAGGGCTTGTACAAAATTCACATCCTCCAGGGTGAATTCCCAGGGTTGAGACGTATAGACCCGCATGGCTCCAACAATGTCACCTCGGACGTAAATGGGCACGGACAGCATGCTGGCAATTCTCTCCTTCTCTGCCGCTTCTGGATACTGTATTCTCGGATCATCAGAAACGTCGTAGATGGCCACCGGGCCGTCTACCAGTGATTCGGCGATGGATTTCAGGGCGCTCAGTGGCCCCTTATTCACGTACTCTTTGCTCAGGCCATCGGAAGCGACGATCTCCAGCTCATTGGTTTCCAGATTGACTAGGAACAAGGCACATCCCTTAACTTCCAGGGTTTTTTTAATGCTTTTCACCGTCAAGGAGATGACCTCTTCCGGATCCCTGGACATGGACATGGCCTTGGTTATCTTAAGCAAGGTCTCGTAGTTCATGAGTTGTTTCTTCATGACATCCTCCTTTCCCGGACACATTATGGGGAAGTCTTAAGAAATGACGAGAATTCCCTTTTGAGAGAACCCCATGTTGTGGAGGTAGTCAGGCTCCCAACAGGATCCACAGCATCCTGCTAGGAGAAGGGCGGGCACATTTTGAGAGGATACTCCATACTCAACCTCTATCCCTGCCTAGAGGTTAATTGATGGAAGGATTATGTGTAACTTCTTCAGATAATACTCAAAAAGCCTAACAAGTCAACCTATTATACTCTCTTTTTTTGGCTCTTTTCTCCTTCTCTTTTTACAAGGTCGGAAACTGATTTGATCAACGGACGTGACGATTAGATGGAGCATCACACCCAAAGACAGCGTGTCCTGGATGAATGACGGGACAAGGCAGTGGCTCCATCTCATCAACTATCACACAGTACCTGTTGAATAACCTGTACTTCTCCTGTCTATGTCTCACTTCCACCAAAAAAAAGAAAGCCCCTGAAATCTAAGCCTTTCCTCCGAAGGATAGCCAGGGGCTTGACCAGAGACAGGTCAACCACCTAATCCCCAGTTGGAGACAACATAGAGAGCCTGGGAATCTCAGTCAAGGACAAAACAAAGCCTTTTGGCAAAAACCTCACAAGCGTGCGGTCAGGGGTTACCTGCCAACACCTCTTGTCTGATCCGTAAATGTGTTGCTCTATAAGGATTTGGGTATTGCGGGAGGGGCCACAAAAAGATAGGGCAAAGGATGACTCTGCCTCTGAAGAGTGCGTGTTCAGAAGGAGATTACTTCACCATATAAGAAAGGGAAATAGCGGCCCATTTCGAGCACACATAGGAGAAGAAGAGCAGCATCAAGGCCACGAGAATGATTCTCGAATACATCTGAGTCCTCCTGCTTCCTCAACGAACGTGTAAGACGAATAAAGGGGTGGTGGAGCGTTCAACCCTTGGGCTGGAAGACTATTTCTTGTATCCCAGCGCCAATCCTACCACAGTCAACACCGCTCCCGCCAAAGCGCCGAGTATCTGTTTCCACCCAAAGCCGGGCGAGTCCCCGATCCCTATGGGGTCGGCCGCTAAAGACAAAACCAAAATGACTGCCCCGACACCGAACAGGACAGCACCTGTCGTCTTCTTTGCTCCCATTTTTTAAGAGGGCTTTGAACTTTATTCTGATTTCAAATCTTCCAACAGGTTTTCCTAACACCAAAACAGCAAATGGGCAAGTAAATACTGAATTTCAGAAAAGTGAAGCTCCCCTCCTCGCCTGAGCGAGGGCAGGCCCGCTTTGAAGCACGGGAAAGGGGAAATTATTTTTCTATTATGACTTTATCAGCCTGACCACATCGGCATATGTAAGCTTGGCATTTTGCTCCAGCAGGAGATGCATGATCCCGGCAGCGTGAACGTACCAGTAAGCATCCGATTTCTCTGCACTGCTCCTGGAAACTGACTTGTAAGGGGTCGAAGTTGTATCGGCAAATGCGGATGGACACACCAGAATGGTGGAAAGGGTCATCAGAATAAGTATCCGTTTGTGCACTGATATTTCTCCTTGTAAAGAAAATGGATAGGTCAAACCCTTTGGTCCCTTTGCTTGGAATGATTTTGGCAGCTTCTACCTGTGGACCCTTATGGCTCTGGCCTATCCTGAGACATGCCCTTGTTTGCTTTCCGCAGAACACAAAAAGTTCCGTGAAGAGCAAGACAAGGCCTTTAAGAGGGCAGCTCCAAGGCGTAGTGGAAGGCCCTCATTGAAATGGAATGGAGCAAAGGATGTGCCAAATGGAAAGGCTGCAGACTTTATCCTGATATCAGGTGGTTAGATTGAACGCTTGCAGGGCTATTTGGGTGGAAAGCGGAAGAAAATACTTACTTGTGAGAAATCAAATTCCACTTGTTGGTATGAGTTTACATACCCAAATGCCGGTCGATGGGGAAAAGAAGTAAGAGGCATTCATCCCTGGAGACAGGCTTTATGGTTCTCTCTCGTGGCAGTGATAGCAGCTCTTGAAGGGTGCATCTTCCGACATACCTTCTTTGACGGCTTTTTTGTGGCAAGACTTGCAGTTCTTGTGGAATGCTATGCTCAGCTTTTTAAGATTTTCCTTGCTCTCTAATGGGCTGTGGCAATCCCTACATTTCTTTACAGGGTCTCCTTCTTTCCATACGTTTTTACCCTCTTGATAGTCATGGTGACACGCATCGCAAGAGGCCTCATAGTCTTCTATGTGGCTAAGGTGGGAAAAATTGACAGGCCCCTTTCTGTCTTTTTCGTATCCCTCATTGTTGATGACTATGGTCTCGGGCAGAGATGGTTCTTCCGCAACTGTAAACCTCCCTGCCAGCACCAAAAGAAGACAGGCAAAAATCGCAACCGAGATAATTGGCAATCCATTTTTCATCCCCACGCCCTCCTTTCCCGGAGTCCCTATATCATTTCTTCCTGGAGCCGGTCAATACCTATAACCCGCCCCCAAATCCACCTTCTCCTTCAGGTATCATGACTGAAGTCAGCCTACCAACGTTCCGCCTTTTCAGACGCGCGCCTTTCCACCGTAAAACTCAATTCCTTTAATGTCTTGCCGAGGATACTTATCTCGTCTGTATAGGTGATACTTATGTGGACTCTATTTTTTTCATCTTTTTCAATGGAGAAATCATCTCCGCTGAAATCATAGCGCTTTTCCTTCATCCTCTCAGTCAAGAATCTCCTTGTATCCTCAACACTATTTTTCGTTGCATACACGCAAACATTTTCCAGTTCCTTACCAAGCCAGTACCTATCCCAGAAGGGCCAGAGTGCACTTATAATGCACACAATAAGGAAAATCGCTATTATGACCTTTATGACGTCTTTCATCTCATATCTCCATTACACGAGTTGTTTCTGGCTGAAAAAGGGAAGCGGACCCGGGGCAATGCCATGTGAGCAATAACCAGCATCCAGTCTCAAGCATCTATAACCGACTCACGTGCTTTACCTTCTTTACACGCTCACAGACTTCCAAGTAACACTCAAAGGCCTTCATCGGTTTATCAAATGGATCCCGAAAAACTTCTCGAATTCTCTGCATGGAGAATTTTCCCCTTTTTACAGCATAATAAAGCTTGTTACCTAACATATACCCAAGTTGAGTGCTGAACATTCGAGAAATTGCCGCCCGGCTTTTGTATTGCGAGCGAAACTTCTTTATAAATTCCGCTGCTTCATTGGTTTTTCTCTGCATATAGAAATGCTGCAAAATATACCTGGCCACCTGTATGGTCTCCTGATCGGCCCCCTTGAGCTCTCCTCGCTTCACCTTACCCAAAAATCTCCTGATGGAATTTTCCGATTGTGCCTTTCGCTTCTCGTTTAAGAACTTACTCCCAAAAAACCCCAGACATTCGGTGATCACATTGCGATAAAAATAATCGATTGGGCTGATGGGCGCTTTTAGAGGTCCCCTGAGTGCTGCATTCAGAAAATGACAAGATTCCTCAGCAGCCATATTTATGTTTGAGTTCGCCAGGTAAATAAGGTATTTGCTCTCACCAGACTGCTCATATTCCAAAAGGAATCCTTCACCTCTTTTAATCTTATCTCTGACAAGCCGAAGCTGGCCCTTTAACTCGGGAGTCTCATAAAGAAGCTCCATAAAATAGAGGTCGTTAGGATAGTAAATTGTCAGTTTTTCCAGCACATCAGCCGGGAGTTCCAGTTTGAAAATTGAGGCAAGCGTGGTAACCATTTCGTGGACCATGGCCCCCCTCCCCTCAAAACCATCACCGTCCCAATCCTTGTGCACAGGGAAATACGCGTCTTGGGAGTATTCCAACCAGTTCAGGTAAGACTGGATTTTATTTGCCGGCATGGTATTCATTACACAGTACATGTTTTCACTAATTCTAAGAACATCCGCTTCCTCAAGACCCTGACTACACAGCTTCCAGTAAAGACTTTCTGCATTTTGGAAAATGATGAAAAGCTTTACGGGCTCGTCCAACAGATCCAACAACTGCGCCACGTTTCTCGGGAGATGATTGGGGGAGATGTGTAAGTCCCCATCTACCACGTAAATCAGCTTTTCGGGATTGCTGAGAAAGGCCTTGGAAATAATACGGGCCGAGTACTGATCACGTTCTCTTAGGCTCCTTATTCCCTTCGCATCATTAATTTCAGTGTTGATGCCCAAAATGGGAATTTTGTCGTCTCGACAGAGGGAAATAATGGGACTCCAGTTATTCCAGTGAAATGGCCATTTCTTGGCATAATCGATTTTCTCCAGAAAAGAATTCTCGGACAATTCGCCGGACATGAATCTGTCCACATGCTTCTGATCACTGCCGTGAAACATTTCCAGGCAAAGTACGATTTCTCTCTTTCCCCGAAGTTCACGAAGGATACGTAAAACCGAACGTTGAGATTGCGCTAGCGTATGATAGTCGCCGTGAAAGATCACATCAGCCGCCGAAGCCTTCCCAATCAGATCCGTTTTATTTGAAATTGCCTCATAATCCCTTAAATAGTGCAAATACTCCTTTCTGTACGTGGCAACGCCCGCTTCGTACCCCAGACTTTCTCGGACCAACTTGACGTTCTTGCGGTAGTTGCTTTTTTGAATTTGGATAAGTTGCTCTCTGAGTTTGGTCATTTCGTCTACTTCAGATACGTTCTTGCACCCAAATACCTGGCTGCATAATACCTGTTTGAAAGAGAGTCTACCCGTATCGTCTTGCCTTTTCCTGGGGCGTGGACAAAGGTCTCATCCCCCCTATACACACCCACGTGAGAGACTCCTTTGCCTCCGGAGGTTGCGAAAAAGACCAGATCGCCTTTATCCAGAGCCCTGCCCCTCACCGGATCGCCCGCCCTGTACTGCGCCCACGAGGAACGGGGAAGATTGAGACCATTCAAATGGTAAACGGCCATGGTCAGACCGCTGCAATCGAAACCCGTATCTGTCGAAGAGCCGCCCCAACGGTAAGGGAGACCGATAAAACGCTCCGCTGTTTTCACGATCTCGTTTCTGAAATACTCCCTGCCGTACGCCCTTTCCTTGGCCAACGCGTAATCTTCAGGTTTGACGATGTAATACTTGGGGACCATGTCAGCCTTTCGAAGACGATCAGCCGTGGCGCGGGCTGCCTCTCTTGAGGAATAATCACCAAAGCGAACTTTATACAGACCTGTCTCGTGGTGAAAATAATAGGCATTCAACCCCTGGCGTTCCAGGGATTCGGTGAGCCTGATGGCATTGCCAAGATTGGAGAAGGCGCCCACCTGAATGGAATAGCCCATTCGGGCCAATTTCCTTTTCGCCGATAACGGCTCCGGTATTTGCTGGGGTCTCGGCTGCGGCGTCTGCTGGGGTGGGGAATGTGGTGCCTGCTGGGGTGGGGGCTGTGGGGCCCGTGGAACAACAGCTTTTCTGCCCCCGCACCCCCCTGCCAGCAGCAGGAGTATGGCAAAGGACAAAACGGTGCGATTCACGCCTCGATTTCGCCCAGATCTGGAAAGTGTACTGAAAAGCCCTGGAATCCTCATTGCCATAGGCCTCTGCCTCTATTTATAAGGTGAATCAAATTCTGCAGAGAAATTGCGTGCGGGGTCTGGAAGGCAGACTCCCTGCCAGGGGATAGATGGGCATCTTTTTGGCGTGTTTCGCCGCCAGGTTAGAAGAAGAGATTTGGGATATAATAGGCGAGAGCCAGCAAAAAGTCAAGTGTTTTAAGATACTTCCAAAGAAACCAACAATTAAAAATGAACGAGGAGCTCAGGATAGTCAATATTTGAGGACTCGGTTAGTTATCCAATGACGTGGTCTCGAGGTTACTCCGTAGATGGGATGGAGAAAAAATCAGGCAGGTCAGAAATGAATGGAATGAATTGGACAGGTATCCAGCATCTGCCTTTTTCTCAACGACCTGACATCTCTCTTACCGCATCAACGAGGCCATAATAAAGCAAACAATCCTGGATTCGGACTTCTGGGTACGAGTACGAGATGACGTATTTTTGAGGACCATATTCATGGAACCAAATCCCTCGCCTTGTTGTTTTCCACACCGGAGGCGGCTCGAATGTAATCGCGGAATGAAATATGTCGCTTGTTGCGGCACCACAGCAGATAACAAGATCTGCGTCATAGAGTCGGAACTGCTCATTGAGGTTTTTCTTGTCCTCCTGCTCAGTGATCTCGAGGGCTGGATTGTGCGTTCCATGTCCAGCGGGCGTCTTTTTCAGGTGCATGACACATATAGACCTCAGGGTGCCACTTCTATGCTGGACAGATACTTCCTCAAAAAGATTCCAAGCGATGTCTTCATCCAATTGTCTCAGGCCGATAACCCAGCGTGTTATGTGATTCCATGGTTGAGGGCCCGCACCTCGCCTCAAGAATTCCCGGTGATCCCCGGTCGCCCCTCCTGGATCCTCTACTTCCTTCATCACAAACATGATCTTCGGTTCGCTGGACTGGTAGGCCCTCTCATCAGGCACGCCGTCCATAACAAACCCCGGGCGATTCGCCGACCATTTTATGAATAGTTCATTTTCTTTCTCAGTAATGCTCATTCTCAGCCCCCTTGAAGATCAGTTCAGGTATATTTTACTACAAAAACTCTGGTCAGGCCAGAACCTACAGCGGTTTTAAACAGATGGGGTGAGGGATGCTATTTCATTCATCCCTGGCATGGGAGGGGGGTCGTCGAGTCCGTTTCATGTGGCCGCGACGACGCTTGTCCTCAAGCCTGCGTTTTTTGGAAGCAGCGGTGGGACGGGTCTTCCTGCGCACTTTAGGCCTCTCAGCTGCCCTACGAATCAAAGCCACAAGTCTTTCTCTCGCATCCTGGCGATTTCGTTCCTGACTGCGAAACCGACGGGCATCAATAATGATCAAACCCTCTTCGGTGCTTCGCCTGCCTGCCAACCTGATGAGCCGATCACGCACGTCCCCAGGCAATGACGGCGAGTGCGCTGCATCAAAGCGCAGCTTCACCGCCGTGGCCACCTTATTGACGTTCTGTCCCCCCGGCCCTGAGGCCCGGACGAACTCCTCCTGGAGTTCCCGTTCATCAATTGAAATACTGTCTGTCACCCTGATCATAAGGTACCTTGTGGCCAGATCCTCACGCTCGCGATTATTTTTTTACCTTTGCAGATCAAATAACGTTCTGCCAGGGGAAAGATGTGCATCTTGAGAGGCGTTTGTCCTAGAAATGATGTGAAAAAGAGATATGTATATGATAGAAGAGTTATGCAAACAAATCAAGTATTTTTAAATACTTGCCCTAATATCCAGTGAGCCTTATCCGGATCACTGGAGGCCATTCCCTATTTTCCAAGCCTGAGCCTAGTCGCATAGAACTTCAGCCGTGCCACACGCATACTCATGAAGGCGCAGAGCAGAAATCCTTTCCAGTGTTTCCAGTCTATGCATAGGGTGGCTCTTATTTCTCTCAACAACCACCCCTTCGTTTTATCGCCCAAATGATAGACCTCGTGGGCAGCCACGAAAGACTGAACCGATTTTGGCAGATCATTTCTCACATAGGCCGTCTGTGTGTATGGATCGGCCTTTCCGAAGGCAGGGAACAGTGTCCATTTATCAACAAGTTGCACTTTCATGCCCAATTCCATGTGCTAACTGATTGTTGAAGATGTACCCCAACACGCTACACGGCAGCAGGCTGGAAGTTGAGTTATTTGAGGACGTCCCCCTTGTCTAAGTCAAGAAAGCGCAGGTAGAAGTCTGCGGTTTCTTTCGGCCTCTCTATCATGGGGAGATGGCCCACGTCTTCCATAACCACAGCTTCTGCCTTTGGCATGACCGATTGGAGAACTTTTGCACCGGAAACATGTAATACCCGGTCTCCAGACCCCCAGACAATGCATGCGGGGACCGGCAGGCCATCAAGTAAGGCCTCCAAAGGGGAAGCCTGCACAGCGTTGATCTGTTTGGAGATCCTTCGATTGAGTGGGCGATTTTCGATAGCTTCTTGCACAAGGTGCTGTTTAATAGGACCAGGAATGAACGGCCTTTTCACGAACACGAAATCCAGAAGCCTGTCATACTCTTGGACGTTGTTTGCAAACAGAGGATTAGGCTCTCCAGCTTTCAGGCGCTGAAACATTTCACTGGGTTCAGCAGAGGCAACCCCACCCGGGGCGATCAGCCACAGACTTATGAGATCTTTTGGATAGCGAGCTGCATAGGCCCCAGCAATATTGCCCCCCATGGAACTCCCGCCAAGGTGGAAAGATTTGATTCCTAAGGCCCGGGCGAATGCATGGACTCGCTCAGCCTGAATGGCGATGGTATAATCCGCTTCAGGATCCCGCGTGCTTTCACCAAAACCCGGTAGATCCGGTGCGACGACCCGAAAATGGGGAGTGAGATGTTTACCAATGCGCGTCCAATTGTCTTTGTTTGCCCCAAATCCGTGGAGCAGCACCAATGGGTCACCTTCTCCCCCTTCCAGGTATTCAATACGCAACCCTGCCACCTCAATGCTGCGTTGTTCGAGCCCAGCAGCCCTTCTTTCTGTGTTTCGCAGTAACCTGAACGCCACATCTGGGAATAGGAAGTAGACGACTACCAAGCCAAGAAGGATGGCCAGAGGAATAAGGAGAAAAACCTTCTTCCTGGTTTTCTTCACGACGTATACAAAGCCTCCATAAGCTGCGATTGCCGAAACAAAGCGCGCCTGATCTGCTCGCCTCACCCCGCTTGGTTGCAGAGCGGGCCTGGGGGGATCGTTTCAGCGCCCATTAACCGGAAAGTGCCTTTTTCAGCATCTTTTTGGCAAAATCTTTTGCGTCCTCAAGATCTGCTTCATCAGGATGGATGGCTGCACCCTGCGCCTCTTCAGCCCAGGCCCGGTGCTCTGGTTTTTTCGCGAGCACTTCCAGGAGATCTGGTTTGACCTTACCTCGGCAGCCAAAGGTCCCGATGGCTTTCGCCTTGGATAACAGACTGACGGCGTAGTCAAATGCTGCGGTAGCGAGCTGCCCCATTCGCAAGGATCCATGGGTGGCAAAAATGGCCACGCTCTTGCCTTGAGGGATGCTTTTCAGAAAAGGTTCCACCTTGTTCGGAACGCTACTGGCGTGCACCGGAAACCCACAAAAGATGAGATCGTATTCCTCCACATTTGTGGTCTCTTGAATCGGTGAAATGTCTTTTTCAGCCTCTTGTATCCCTTCATAAATCGCTTGCGCTACTTTTTCGGTATTGCCAGTTTCCGAGAAATAAGCCACCAATACCTTCATTTTCTCCTCCTTTATCACAAGAATTAGAATTCAAATTAAACGATCATCTTTATTCGCTCGTAATCGTCTAATCATACCATCTTTATCCATAGCCAATCGTGAATATTATTGGCGTTCCCCTTTCGCGCTTAAGGCCCCCATAAATTGGTTCTTGATATAAACAGGACTTTTAGGCGGACGGCCTGGGGCCCCGGCTGAATCTGTCTTAGCCACAAGAATCCATGGGCCTGGTTCGGAGAGTATTTGAGAAAGAGCTTCTTTAAAGGCGGCCATAGTGTCTACCGTTGAGACCTTATGAAAGCCAGCGCCTCTGGCAATCGATTCTAGGTCAGCCTTTCCACGTGTGTGGGTCGGCTGCCCGCCGGTAATTTGATACTGCCCATTATCCCAGATGATGTGAACAAGATTACTCGGTGATTTACTGGCTGCAGTGGTCAGCGAGTTTAAATTCATAAGGATGGCTCCATCTCCATCCAGCACAATCACCTTCTTGTCCGGACGGGCCATGGCCAGACCCAGCCCGATCGAGGAAGCCATACCCATGGAATTCCACATATAGAAGTTAACCTCCCTTTCTCCGGCAGCGGTGAACAGGTCGAATTTCGGATTGCCGCAGGAGGCAATCACCGGCTCATCTGAAAGCTGCTGAACCAGGTATCTGGTTGCTTCCAGTCTATTGATCATTTTTCATCCTTCCATCCGACTAAGGCGGTGGACAAGATGACCGCCACCGGTTGATCTGAGCTGTAGGCGGTTTTTATGGCTCCGTTTAGGACCAAATCCACGCTGTCTTCACGATCCAATGTATAGTGTTGGATACCCAGTGCATCCAGGATGCTTCGAATGGCCTTGCCCATGACCATGTGACAGGCGTTGAACTCCCCTAACTCACCCCTCTGACTGATAAGTATCAAGAACGGAATCTGGTAAGGGATCGCTAATGACGCCAGCGCGTTGACACAGTTACCCAACCCTGCACTCTGCATCATGAGGACGCCATATCGACCCCCGAAATATTCCCCGGTTATAATTCCAATGCCTTCTTCCTCCCGGGCCACCGTGGTGACGTGAAAATAGGGATCCTTGTCGGCTATTGTCAGAATCTTACCAATGACGGCATCCGGCACAAAAGAGATGGAGGAGATATCGTTGGCTTTTAATGCAGAAACAATTTTCCCCGGCCAGTCCAATTCTTTTTCTCTTATACGTTGCATGCAAAGACGGTGATTTTTCCCGTGCCTTCTACCATTAGGCCCGTCGGTTGTCAAATGAGAACCGGGGGCGAGTTTGAACCGGGAAATTTTTCAATGGGAGCCCTTTGCTCCTCATCCTCTGCTCTGGTTATCCAGGATCTAGGATACGGCATCAAGCATCCACGTCTGGCACGTCCCTCAATCCTCCAACGACTTTTTGCTGAAGACCTTCAGCAGCACTGATTTTCAGGGTCAGTACCCCATGGAGGCAGTCAGCAGTAATAAAACACCTACGACAATAGATACTGGTCTCCAAAAGCCACTCATTGAAAAGCCCCAAAGGATAAGAATTATCCCCAGGATAATTCGAATAACCCTTTCAACTTTTGCCACATTCTTGCTGATTGCCATCATTTTCTCCTGCCTTTCCGTTTGCCTGATGCGCTGAACTGGAAGTTAACTTTGCATTACCGCTTAATCGTCACTTTCTTCATCACGACCGGTTCCAACGGCTTGTCAACAGTATCTTTCTCAACCTCACCGATTTCTTTCACCACATCCATCCCCTTGATGACTTGACCGAAGACAGAATGTCGGCCATCCAAGTGAGGGGTTGCGTCAAGCGTGATAAAAAACTGACTCCCGTTGGTTCCCGGTCCCGCATTTGCCATGGAAAGCTTTCCCTCACCGTCGTGTCGCAGGGAAGGATGAAATTCATCTTTGAATCGGTATCCCGGACCTCCTGTACCCGTTCCCTGGGGGCAGCCTCCCTGTATAACAAATCCCTGAATCACTCGGTGAAAAGTCAGTCCATCATAGAAATTCCCTCCTCTGTCAGTCTGTTGCCTACCTTCGGCAAGATTAATAAAATTCCAGACTGTTTCCGGGCATTCTTTTGCATAGAGTTCCGCTTCGAAAGTTCCTAGGCTGGTGTCAAAAACGGCAACAGGTCGTTCAATGTCTTCTCTGTAATCGATTTTTTCTCTCATGATTCCTCCTTGTTCCTCCGCACAAGACGGGCAAAAATATTGATTGAGGGAAATTGCAATGAACGGTCATTCGTCAATGATGAACCCAAATCCCAATGAAGTGACTCGACTATCTAAGCATCTCTCCCTTTTATTTTTCAATCAAGAGTTTTCTGCTTGTCTCCTTCTCGGTGATCCCCTTAGAGATGACAAGCTTTTTACCAATACCTATTCCATCTCTTAATACATCCTTGTACCCTCTCAGCACCTTGCCCCTTACACTGGCAGTGTACGGATATCTATAATCCACATGTTTTTGCAGCAATGGGTCCTCAATCTTGATAAGCCCCAATTTATCCTTATTCCTGTTTCTTTCCCTGTTTTGCGTCCGCAGTTTTGAGCGAAAGCCCTTTAAAATACCCATCGCAAAGTCAGTCTTGCGATATCGGTTTAGGCCCCTTTTCTTATTGTATCTCTGCCACTGAGAATCAATGAAACGTTTTACAAAATCATGAACGT
>JASFEQ010000041.1:0-17613 GCA_050124735.1 Desulfobacteraceae bacterium
TGCGCCGGTGCCATCCTCTACAATATGGAGACGCGTGAATTCTATGTGACCAGGGCCAAGGCCGTCATCCTTGCCACCGGCGGTTTTGGACGACTTCACGTCAAAGGTTATGCCACCACCAACCACTACGGTGCCACCATGGATGGTGTGGTCCTGGCCTACCGTGTGGGCGTTGGAAACCAATACCTCTATTCCACTCAGTACCATCCCACCGGGGCTGTCTATCCCGAACAGAACGTGGGTCTTCTGATCACTGAGAAGGTGCGAGGCCTGGGTGCCCACGTGCTGAACATAGACGGCGAACAATTCTGTTTTCCCCTGGAACCCCGGGATGTGGAATCTGCCGAGCTCATAAGAGAGGCCATTGAGCGGGGAAAGGGTGTTATCACACCCACCGGGCGTGTTGGCCTTTGGCTTGACTCCCCTATGATCGATTTGCTGCATGGCGAAGGGACGGTCCGCAAGGAACTGCCTGCCAAGTTTATCCAGTTTCAGCGGCATGAGATTGATATCAGCAAAGAACCCATGCTGGTTTACCCCACGCTACACTATCAGAACGGTGGTATCAACATTAACGCCAATGCAGAAACTGTTGTGCCTGGGCTCTATGGGGCCGGCGAGGTGGTGGGGGGTATCCATGGAGAGAACCGACTGATGGGCAACAGCCTCCAGGACATCATCGCCTTTGGACGCCGCTCAGGGATTAATGCTACTGAATACGTGGGGAAAGGCGTTCAACTGAAAAAACTCACGTTGGATCATGTGGTTAAATTTGAAAAGGAACTGGATGAGGCAGGCGTTGAAAACCCACTCGTTGCCCCTATCCTCTTGCCCGACTACTCCACCGAAGAGGTGAGCGCCCGAAGGTGGTCAGACGCCCTCATTGAGGCCGAATAAACAGTCCCTCAAAGCAGACCGCCTAAGTTCCATGGGAATGCCCATCGCCGTCCTGTATCAAGGCGCCTTCTAGCCCTTCTTTTTCATAAATGGCTGCAACTCTTCGTACTGAAAGGCTTCTTCTATTTCCCTTAAAGTCTCTGCCTTTCGCCGCTTTCGGTGTCTGATCAAGTATCCGATGTCCTGGAGGATGGCGTAATAGGCGGGCACCATGGATAGGATGAGCATGGTTGCAAAGGCAAGCCCCCACATGATGGCGGTGGCAAGAGGAGCCCAAAAGGGAGATTTGCCCCCCAGGCCAAAGGCCATGGGAGCCAGACCAAAAATAGTGGTCAGCGACGTGAGGATAATGGGGCGCATACGCACATGGCAACCCCTTAAAATGGCCAGATAGAGCTCCTTGGGGCTTTCTTTCCAGTAGCGGTTAATAAAATCGATGAGAACAAGGGAATCGTTGACCACAATCCCTGTGAGGGTCAAAAGACCAATGAGGGTCACAAAGGTGAGGGGATTGTTGCTGACCAGCAGACCCACAAAGACCCCAAGGGTAACAAAGGGAATGGTGATCATGATGATCAGGGGTTGGGTAAAGGAATTGAATTGAAGGGCCAGGATGAAAAAAATCAAGAGGATTGCCAGTATACCTGCATGCTGAAGTTCCTTAAGGGAGGTGTCCGTCTCTTCCTGGAGACCCCCAGCGATCATCCTCGCGCCGGGGAAATTCGTCTTTATGCCATCAAAATAGTCTCTTGCGATTCTGTTGGCCTTGACTGCGGTCATCCGCTCTCCGCTGAAATTGTACAAAACCTTGGCCAACCCCTTTTTCTCTTCCTGAATACTCTTGATACTCGCCGTCAGCCGGACCGTTGGTATGCCGTTGTAATGGTAGATGTTGTGAAACCCAGGGTTCATCTTTATGCGAGCCACTTCCTTCAGGGGAACCATGCCAGAGCCAGGGACGGCGATCTTCAGGTTCATCAGATCGTCATAGTCGCGCCGGTATTCGGGCAGGTATTTCAACTTGATCTCCTGCTCCTCGTCCCCTTGATTGTATGTGGCAACTTTTAGACCATGAAAGGCCGCCTGCACGGCCATCACCAGGTATGCCTGATCAATCCCCATCTTTTTTGCCTTTGCCTCATCCACGGTGATTTCCATGAACTGCTTCTGTCTCGAAAAATCATCCTGTATATCAACGATTCCCTTGTGTTTCGACAGCTCCCTTTGGATAAGGCGAGAGACTTGGGCCGATGTCTCCCAGTTGGGTGACTGTATCTTCAGATCCACATCCGTTCCAACAGGCGGGCCTTCCAAAAGCCTCTCCAAGGTGAAAGCTGTGGCGCCATAGGAAGTGAGAAGGCTGCCCACCTCATCCCTTATGCCTTCTAAGAGTTCCACCACACTGTGATTCCTCTCTTTTGCGTCCTTGAGGATGACGTTGAGTTGACCATAGTGCGTGCCCACGACGGGCTCATAATTGACCTCCTTGAAGCCAGCAATGGCGATAGGCGCTTCCAGCTCATCACCAATCCGCTCATTCACAAGATCGGTAAGGGCCATAAGTGTGTCACTGGATCGCTCCAACGTGGAACCGATGGGTAAATCAAAATTGATGTTGAATCGGGGAAAGGCATCTGTCTTGGGAAACATCTCGAATTCGGTCATAAAATAGAGGAAGAAGACGAGGACGGTGGAAAAGACAATCACCAATACAGACAGGTAACGGTGTCGAAGTATCATCCGCAAATAGGGGTAATAGACCCTTCTGACTGGGCTGAACACGTCAAACCGCTTTTTGGAAGCGGCCTTTTTCAGGGCCTTCTTCGGTGTCAGTTCCACCACGTGGGATGGCAGCATAAAAAACACCTCAAAAAGGGAGGCCGCCAGAGCAAACAGGACCACTTTGGGCAGAATTTCCAGGAATCTTCCAATAATACCCCCGATCATGAAGAGGAGAGGGAAAAAGGCGGCCATGTTGGTGGATACGGATGCAAGAACCGGGGCAAGGACCTCCCTGCTCCCCTCCAGGGTGGCTTTTGCTGCTGGCACGCCCTCCTCAATGTACCGAAAAATATTCTCTAGAACCACTATGGCATCATCCACAAGCACGCCGAGTACGAGGATGAGCCCAAAAAGGGTCACACCATCAATGGAAAGGCCAAAGATCTTCATGAGTGTGAAGGTGAGGAGAAATGCGACGGGTATGCCAATGGATGCATAGACAGCATTTCGTAGACCCATGGATATCCATAGAATAATGAAAACAGCAATGATTCCTAAACCTGCGTTGGTCTGGAGTTCTTTGATTCGTTGTTTTGTCGCCTTCGATTGATCAAAGTATACGGTGGTTCTGAGGCCTGGATATTGACCCTCCATATCCTTCAACTGAGCCCTCACGTCATTCACAATCTGAATCATATTGGTGTTTCTCTTCCGCTTTACAGCCAACACGAGTGCGTTCCTTTTATCAATGAACGTCAAGGTGCGAGCCTTTTCCAAGGTGGGGGTCACCTTGGCAATATCACTCAGATAGACAGTCCCGCCGTTCACGCTTCTCAGGGCCAAGCCGGATAGGGCTTCCGGCGCATCAGGCTCTCCAAGCATCCTAATGGCCGTCTCATGAGGACCCATTTCCACAGCCCCGCCCGGGAGATTCTTTGATCGGTTGGCGATCGCCTTTGCCACCTCCACAGTGGACACCCCGTATGTGGCCATTCGGTGTGGATTCAATTCCACCCATATCTCTCTTTCCCTCTCCCCATGAATTTGCGCCTCGGATACGCCCTTGATGCCCTCCAAAATATCTGAGACATCCTTGGCAATATCCTGAAGCTGCATCATGGGAAGCTCACCGGAGAGCCCCACCATACAGACGGGAAG
The DNA here is from genome assembly GCA_050124735.1 of Desulfobacteraceae bacterium. Classification (GTDB taxonomy): domain Bacteria; phylum Desulfobacterota; class DSM-4660; order Desulfatiglandales; family HGW-15; genus JASFEQ01. Next base: position 3,778 of record JASFEQ010000041.1, read on the forward strand.
AAGGGCCATGTCTATTTCCAGGACCCTCGGGACCTTTGTCTCCTCAGGAAGATCGTCCACCCGGTCCACCGCATTTCGCACCTCTTGCATGCCCTGATCGATTTCATATTCTGAGAGGTGTGTCTGGAAATAGACGTGGATGTTTGAGGTACTCTCAAAGGAATTTGATTCGTATCGACGTATCTGGGAGATGCCCTGGAGCTCATCCTCGATCTTGTTTGTGACCAGCTTCTCGATCTCTTCCGGGGAAAAACCTTCGACGATAGTCAACACTATGCCCTCGCCAATGGTGAGATCTGGGTCCAGGTAGCGCGGCATGGCGCGGTAGGAGTAGATGCCCAAAGCCACGATCAAGATCAGAACCATGCGGACCACCACGGGTCTACTTATGCCAAATCGGGTGATAAACATATTGGATTACTTAAGAAGTGAGCTAAAATGACTAAAGTGAACTAAAGTGTCTAAAGTGAATTGTAAAAACGCCCCTGAGCCTTCATAAAAATCTAAACTTAGACATTTTAGGCACTTTTGTTCCATTTAGTCACTTGAGTACGCGACCGCGTCTTCCGTTTTCAATCCTGCTGGATTGGTAATGACCAACTCATCATCATTAAGGCCTGAGAGGATCTCCACGCTCCCTTCATAGTAGGAACCCAGCGTGACACGCTTAAATAAAGCCTTTCCATCTTCCACCACAAACAATCCTATTTGGCCATTCTCCTCCGAAAGCCAAACCGAAGGGATTTTGATGGATTTCTTTTGGCTGGCAATGGGGAATTCCACCCGCACAGTCATACCGTCAGCCATTCGAGAATCCGGCGTATCCACCAAAAGTTCAATGGGAAAAGAACGTGTGGCAGGGTCTGCTGTGGGTGAGACAAAATTCAATCGACAGGCAAATCCTTCACCGGGGTAGGCATCAATGGTAAAAGGGAATCGTTCATCCCTGTCCAAAAGGGGAAGATCCCGCTCAGCCAGAGAGAGCTTTATTTTCATCTGCCTATTATCCACCACCTGGGTGATGACGGTTCCAGGCCCCACAACCTCGCCTTCCTCCACATGGCGAAAGGCTATGATGCCATCGGATGGGGCGTTCAGCCTGGACTTTCTCAGGCGGTCCTTGGCAAGGCCCAGCGCCGCCTGCGCTTGCTTCAAGGCTGCACGTGCCTCCTCTCGTTCTTCAACACGGGGGCCTTTTTTTGCAAGTTCCAACTGCTGCTTAGCCGATTCCAAATTGGCCCGCGCTGTGTCCACTGCCCGTTTTGCAGCATCATAGTCACTGTTGGATACGGCCTTGTATCCATGAAGATCCTCCATCCTCTCAAAATTCCTGTCAGCCTCCATAAGCCCTGCCTTGGCCTCTTCCACACGAGCCCTGGCTATGCGGATCTCCTCCGGCCTGCTTCCGCTTTCCGTTTTTTTGAGACGGCTTCTGGCCATTTCCAGTGAAGCTTCAGCCTGTTGAACCTCGATGAGGATACTGCTTGTGCCGATCTCGGCCAGAACTTGACCCTCTTTCACCTTATCGCCTCTCTCGAAAAACAGCTTTTCAATGGAGCCTCCTATCTCGGTGGCCACTTTGACTTTGAGATTTGCCGAGAGTGCCCCTACGTAACTGACGCTGCTCTGCAAGGGCACCGCTTTGACTGAGCTGACCTTGACCCGTTTGATCTTTTCTGAGGGGTTCGATGATTCGGGGTTGTTTTCACTTTTCTCACCTCCGCATCCCAAGCAGAGAAGGAAATAAAGAAGAGCAGTCCCTGTCATGACCACGCTCATGGATATCTGCCGAGTCTCTTTTGCCTTGATCTCAGTATAGCCCTGCATTTGATGCCCTATGATTGATTTTTCCCCAAATAAATAATGATATCAATTTATAAGCATTTATCAAATATTTTCAGCATTTGCCTCTCCCCTTATTCTATCACGCTGAGCTCAAATCCTCAGCCCTTCTCACCTCTTGCACAAATCTTTTCACCCTCTCAAAATCCTTCTCAAATCGTATCGGACTTCCTTTTTTGTCCCTTTTGTTGGTCTGCGTGCAGCTATCCGCACCTGCCGGGCCCACCTCCATAAGACCCTCATAAACATTGTCCGGGGAAAGGCCTCCCGCGAGGACAACGGGTATCTTGGATTGAAGGACCAATTCTCTTGCTCTTCTCCAATCGCATGGCCTCCCTGTTATGCCAATGAACCCTTCCACAGGCGCCTCTTCCAGCCAGGTATCGGTCAGGAAAATATCACTCACCGGCTCCATTCTCTCAGCGATCTTGAGGGTGGGGTACTCTGGCGCCGCACCCTTCACGGGCACGGGTATTGAACGAATGATCCCAACCTCGGGAAACCTCTCCCTCAGGCGCATTTGCAAATGGATATATTTATCCAGATCCATTTCCCCACCATGGCTGTCTGTGAGGCTCTCGCAAAAGTGAATATAGTCGGGTCGGTAATAGTCCAGGACTCTGTATAAGGTATCTACTTCCTGAAAGAGAGAGATGAGGCTGTTTTTCACCGGGGTGCCTTGCGATACGCTGAAGGTCTCTTTTAGGACGGGCTGTCGCCATGCCATCTCAGAAAGGAGCACACTACCCACATGATCCACTCCCGCCTGGATGCATTGCTCCGCTTCCGCGGGTGTCTGGATTTCATAAATTTGAACGATCATGCGCCATGCTCCCCTCTTGCTTAGAGGTGCTCACCCTTAGTGCTTCGGCTCGCAAATACGATGACCTATTTTACCGGCTTAGTATTGTAATCATGCTCTCTCAGCACTAAGTCCTGAGTAAACAAATTCATTTTCGGATTTGTGCACCGAAGGACTTAGCAAAATTTTTCGCCCTCTGTCTATACTTTCTCTATCAAAAAGGATGATGACCTAACATTTACCCAATCTTACATAATTTTTTTGCAAAGGGCACACTTATATGGTAAATAACGTGAAAAATCCCTGGCCTGTTCTGGGTTGCTGGGCCGGTGCGCTGGGAACGGATACAATGGGTAAGAGAAACAAGTGGGAAGATCACTATACGCGCCGGGCCAGGGATGAAAAGTGGGTCGCCAGATCCGTTTACAAACTTGAAGAAATCGACAGAAGATTCAAGTTAATTGCGCGCGGCCACCGACTCCTTGATTTGGGTTGTTACCCGGGATCATGGTCTCAATATAGTTTAGAAAAGGTGGGACCCAGGGGAGAAGTGGTAGGCGTGGATCTTATTGAGCCTGAACGCTTTTCAGTCCCCCATTTCAGATTTATAAAAGCAGACGTGCTCACATTAGACATTGAACGGCTCACCAAGGAAATCGGCTTTAGGGATATGGTTATCAGCGACCTGGCTCCACAAACCACGGGTATCAAACTGGCCGATACGGCCCGTTCCATGGAACTGGCCAAAAAGGCCCTGGAGATATCTTTGGCCCTTCTAAAAGAAAAAGGACATTTTCTGTCCAAAGTATTTGAGGGAGAAGACATGAAGGCCTTCAGAAATGAGGTAAAAGAACATTTTGATCAGATGCGTCTTATTCGGCCTTCAGCTGTGCGTAAAGGAAGCAAAGAGATTTACTTATTAGGCCTCGGCTTGGTTAAGTAGTTAATGGGTTAATTTATCGAGTGGGTATGCCGACTCAACCACTCAACCATCGGAGGAGGAGAACCCATGTCTGGTCATTCAAAATGGGCTTCAATCAGGCACAAGAAGGGCGCTGTTGACGCCAAAAGGGGCAAAGCCTTTTCAAAGCTCATTAAAGAAATTACCGTAGCGGCTCGTTTAGGGGGAGGAGACCCAGAGGGTAATCCTCGTCTCCGAGTAGCCATTCAAGCGGCCAAAGCGCAGAATATGCCTAAAGATAACATAGCGAGAGCGATCAAGAAGGGCACGGGAGAGCTGGCGGGAACCTCCTATGAAGAGTATAACTATGAGGCATATGGCCCGGGAGGGGTGGCCTTGATGATGAATTGCCTCACAGACAACAGAAACAGGACAATAGCTGATATCAAGCATATTTTCGAACGCCATGGTGGAAATCTAGGAGAACCAGGTTGTGTATCCTGGATATTTGAGAAAAGGGGACTGGTTGTTTTTGAAAAAAACAGTGTGGAAGAAGAAAAACTCCTGGATTTAGCTCTGGAGGCAGGCGCAGAGGATATCAAAGAGAGTGAGACACAGTTTGAGATCTTAACAGATCCGGCAGACTTTGAGTCCATTAAGAAGGTCTTTGATGATGAGGGCCTGAGCTACAGTCTCGCAGAGATAAGCATGATTCCGCAAAACACGGTTAAGCTTGAAGGCCGGGACGCAGAACGGGTATTGAGCCTGTTGGAGGCCCTGGAAGAAAATGACGATGTCAGCCAGGTCTATGCCAATTTCGATATCCCAGATGAAGTCATGGAGGCCTTATCCTGATGCTTGTGCTGGGGGTCGATCCCGGCTCTCTGGTGACGGGATACGGCTTGGTAGAGAAAAAAAACAATCAACTTACTTGCATCCACTCAGGTACTATTAGCGCATCCAGCAACACGCCTTTTTATGTGAGAATCCACAAAATCTTCCAGTCCATGGTGGAGATTATGAACCACTATCGTCCCACGGAAATGGCTATAGAGGACGTATTTGTGGCCAAAAACGTGAAAAGTGCCCTAAAAATTGGTCATGCAAGGGGGGCGGTATTGATTGCAGCCGTTCAGTGTGGCATCAAAATCTTTGAATATACACCCCTGGAGATAAAGAAAGCCGTCGTGGGTTACGGCAGGGCGAGTAAAGAGCAGGTTCGTGATATGGCACAGGTTATCCTCAAACTGAAAAGCAAGCCGGTTTTTGACACTTCCGACGCCCTGGCCACAGCCATTTGCCACCTCAACTGGACGAGATTTGACGAAAAAGAATCCACAAGAAAGCCCAAAGTGATTTAGAGTGTTTAGAAATACAGTCCACGAGCAACTTTAGGCACTTTAGACACTTTAGTTCACTTTAGGCACTTTAAAACATTTTAGGCACTTTGATCATGATCGCTCATCTGGATGGCATTCTGATGCAAAAAACGACGCAGTCCGTGATCATCGACAACGGTGGCATTGGCTATGAGGTTTTTGTCCCCCTCTCCACCTTTTATGCCCTACCGGACAGAGATGAAAGGGTGGGCCTTCATATCTACACCCATGTAAGAGAGGATGCGCTTATCCTGTTCGGCTTTAAAACCCCACTTGAAAAAGAGATCTTCTTGATGTTGATATCTGTCTCCGGCATAGGCCCTAAGCTGGCCATCAACATCCTCTCCGGGATTGGCCCTGATGATTTGCTGGAGGCCATGGCCCATGGGGATGCGCTTAGATTGCAGTCCATCCCGGGTGTGGGGAAAAAAACGGCTGAAAGAATCGCGCTTGAACTGAGGGACAAAGCCTTGGGTGTCCGGGGAGATTTGGAGGCGCTGCCTCCTAAAATTGTGACCGATGAGGATAAAAGGATCTTTGATGATGCCCTTTCGGCTCTGCTGAACTTGGGTTACCCACCCAAGTCGGCCAAAAGGGCTGTAGAAAATGCACTGAATCGTGTAAAAGATGTTAGCCTGGAAAATCTGATTAAGGAGGCCCTAAGACTGCTTGCCGGGTAACCCCGCTCAGCTAGTCAGTGGTCAGTGGTTCGTGGTCAGTTGAAAAAAGAATAGCAACTGACAACCACAACAAATGGGTAGCGTTTAAAAGCGTTGACATTTTAACTAGTTTTTCGGAGGTAATGCGGGTCTTTGAATAGATATCACCTTGAAAAGATTTGCATTGCCGTAGAATCCGCTACCCGTCTTTAACTTGCTCCTTCAGAGGATTGTCCCAACAAATTTGAACGTTACTAACGAGCGAAGGACATTTCATGAAAGACAGCGTCATAGACCCTAAACCTGAACCAGATGAGATTCCAGCAGAAGTAAGCTTGAGGCCCAGGAGTCTGGATGAATACGTGGGCCAGGAAGAGCTGAAACGAAACCTCAGGGTATTTATTGAAGCTGCCAAAGGACGTTCCGATGCCTTAGATCACGTCCTCTTTCACGGCAGTCCCGGATTGGGCAAAACCTCCCTCGCCCACATTATAGCCAATGAGCTGGAGGTAAACATCAAAGGGACATCGGGGCCGGTGCTGGAAAGAGCAGGGGATCTCGCCGCCATACTTACTAGCCTTGACCCCAGGGATGTCCTTTTCATTGATGAGGTCCATCGTCTCAACCGTGTGGTGGAAGAGGTTCTATATCCAGCCATGGAGGACTTTCAACTTGATATTATTATTGGGCAGGGTCCTTCAGCCCGTACCATGAAAATCCCCCTCCCACCATTTACTCTGGTGGGTGCGACGACCCGGGCCGGTCTCTTGACACCGCCCCTTAGAGAGCGCTTTGGTGTCATATTAAGGGTCGATTTCTACCAGCCAGAAGATCTGGAAAAGATTGTGGTGCGCTCCGCTGAGCTGTTGGAAATCCCCATCAATGATAAAGGCGCCCATGAGATCGCGAAGAGATCAAGAGGAACACCAAGGGTGGCCAACAGGATCCTCAGGAGGGTTCGAGATTATGCCCAGGTTGAGGCGGACGGCGTTATTACTCGCGATGTGGCCATGCAGGCCTTGGATATGTTGAATGTGGATGAAAAGGGCCTGGATAAGATGGACCGCCACATCATGTTGACCATTATAGAAAAATTCAATGGTGGCCCCATTGGTCTGGATACCCTCTCAACCGCGGTTTGTGAGGAGAAGGACACCCTTGAGGATGTCTATGAACCCTTTCTGATCCAGAGAGGTTACATAAAACGGACCCCCAGAGGCAGAGTGGCCACTAAACGGGCCTATCAGCACTTCGGTCTTGAGATGGGAGAGGATGTGGAATCTGTTCAGAAAAAATTGTTTTGAACCCCGATAATTAACTAATTATCTGAAAAACCCTCCATACCATCCCTCATCCTGTCTTTCTGTCATCTCATCCCTATGACCCCTGAAGCGTCCAAGAGGATTGAATGGTTGATGATTGTCAGAGGAAGTTGACAATTGGCTGGGTTTTCTTTAGTTTCCCAACCGGATAGAATAAGAGCGGAGGTGAGATTATTTCCGATTTCTCCCAAAATCGCATCCAGTTGACCACATTCCACATACTCAAGCAGGATCGGAAGCATCTGAGAACCCAGCTCAGGCTCCATTCCAAGTGGAAGAAGACGGTATTGATTATTCCATTGCTCGCCAGCGAGTACACGGACAAAAACAACCTCCCCGTCTTTGAGAATATCCTGAGGCAATTGAAGGCGACCACTTACCTTTCTCAGATCATTTTCGGGCTGGACAAGGCCTCTGAAGAAGAGGCATTCATGTTGCTGGATCTCCTTAAGAAGTACGGGATCAGAAATCACTTGATTCAGTGGAATGATGGACCAGGCTTTAGTAACATCTACGACCAGCTGAACGAGGCGGGGTTTAACATCCAAGAACCTGGCAAGGGCAAGAACATGTTCCTTGGCTTTGGGATTGCCCTGGCCCTGGGCGCAGAATCTGTGGGGCTCATCGATGCGGATATCAGGACATTTAAACGGGTGCATCTAGACCGCCTTTTCTACCCTGTAGTCGCTTTGGGCTACGATTTCTCAAAGGCCTACTATGCCCGCATCAAGGAAAGGGCCCTGTATGGTAGGGTCAAAAGACTTCTCCTCGATCCCCTCCTCCTTGCGCTCAACAGGAAATTCACTGAGAGCAGAGAGGAAAAGATGTTGCGCCTGATTGATTTCTTGCTCGGATTTCATTACCAACTCTCTGGTGAGGTGGCCTTTCATGTGGACCTGTTGAAAAAGATGCGATTTGCAACCAACTGGGGAGTGGAGATATTTACTTTGATAGAGGTCTATCGAAAGGCCTCTGCTCCGGCTCAAGTCATGTTTTCCGAGGCGCCCTTCGACCATAAGCATCAAGAGGTCTCAGAAGAGGACAAGGGCAAGGGGCTCAATCGCATGGGTGTGGATATCGTAACCACCTTGATGAATGCCCTGGTTATAGAAGAAGGGTTAGAAATCTCAGAAACCTTTTTTAGAGACCTTACCATTACTTATCAGGGTGTGGCCGAAGGGCAGATCAAGAAATATTCCGACGATGCCAGTTTCAGCAATCTGAACTATGAACGGGAAGGGGAAGAAGACCTTGTCAGAAACGTCTTCCGAAATTCCATCCTCCGCGCCGGGGAGTTGCTCACCTCCCCGTACAGAATGACAGAGAGGTTCTTGAGGTTTGTCAACTCCCATCCAGAGTTCAAGCCATTCTTGGAAAATGGCCTTGCTGAAGCGATCTTGTCCGTGGAAAGCAAGACAGAGCAAAGTGTCTTTGAGACACCCACAACGGTGTCCTGGGAGCGGGTCTCCAATAAGCTACCTCGAATCTTCTATGATTTGATCGAAGTGGTCGAGAATGAGAAAAGGCGCTTCTCCTAAACCCCTTGTGCCCTTTGTCGTGATATTTACGGATTTAGATGGTACCCTGCTTGATCACGACTCCTATGAGTGGAAAGAGGCCAAACCTGCCTTGAATCTCTGCAAGCAGCTTCAGGTGCCTCTTATCCTGGTCTCCAGCAAGACCCGAGCAGAGATGGACGTTCTTCGACATGAATTGGGATTGACCTCTCCGTTTATCTCTGAAAATGGTGGGGGAATCTTTTTCCCTGAAGAGGGGTCTCATCCGGTTCCCCCTGATGCGGTTCTTCAGGACTGCCTGTGGAAATGGTCTCTCGGTTGGCCTTATGATCTGTTGATCAAGTCCCTTAGAGAGATCCGAGATGAGCTGGGGTGGAAGATTCGAGGCTTTTCAGATATGTCCCTTGAAGAGATTTCTGATCTCACAGGGCTGGATCTGGAGTCCTCCCGGCTGGCATCCTTGAGGGAGTACGATGAACCGTTCATCCTTGTGGAGGATGGGGAGAGAGCGCCCGATGCCCTGTATGATGCTGCTAAGCAAAGAGGTCTCAACATCACCAGCGGAGGACGTTTCTATCACCTTCACGGAAAAAACGACAAGGGCGCATCTGTTGAGAGGCTTGTGGCATGGTACGGCGAACATTATTCTCACGTTGTGACGATGGCTCTTGGGGATAGCCCCAATGATTTCAGTATGCTTAAAAGGGTGAATCATCCCGTGTTGATTCGTTCTTCGCGTCAGTTTCCCGGACTGCAGGATATGATTCCTGGCCTGCAAATTACGAAAGAGAAGGGGCCGAAGGGTTGGAATGCCGCAGTCTTAGACTTGTTACATAAACAGACTGCTAAATAACATTGATTTTAACTGTCTGGCATCGTGAGATTTAAGCCGAGACAGGTAAGTGTGGAGGGATAGAGCGCTAGAGTGGCGGGTGACAGAGGTATAAAATTCTTCTTCCTTAGCCCATCACTCCAAGGCTCCAATACTCCATTACTCCAACGCTCCCATTGGGCCGAAGCGCCACAGTTTTGAATGGAGGACTTTCCAAAAATGTTCGAGAGTGAGGTTAACCAGGAAAACATCCAAAAGGCAGATCTGGTCGTATGTATCCCTTCATACAAAGAGGCAGATTCCATCAGCTACCCAACCGAAATGGCCAACGAAGGCCTGGTCAAATATTTTCCTGATAAGAACTCTGTCATTATTAACTGCGATAACAATTCCCCCGATAACACGAAGCAGGCCTTTTTAGATACACCTTCAGAAGTGCCTAAGATATATATTTCCACGCCTCCAGGTGTGAAAGGAAAGGGGAACAATTTCAAGAATCTTTTCCAGAAGGTGGTTGATCTCAAGGCAAAGGCGGTTGCAGTGGTGGACGCCGACCTGAAGAGCATCACACCTGAGTGGATAAAACACCTGGCAGAACCTCTTTTTAGTGATTTTTCTTACGTGGCCCCCCTTTATGTGAGACACAAATATGATGGTACCATAACCAATGGGATCGCCTATCCCTTGTCAAGGGCCCTGTACGGAAGGAGAGTCAGGCAGCCTATCGGAGGAGACTTCGGCTTCGCTGGTGACCTGGCCAAGGTCTATCTGAAGAGCCCCATATGGGATGAGGCGATTGCCAATTTTGGAATTGATATCTGGATGACGACCCTCGCTCTTAATGAAGAGATCCAGATCTGCCAATCTTTTATGGGAAGACCCAAGATTCATCGACCCAAAGACCCGGGAGCGGATCTGGGCCCCATGTTCAGACAAGTGGTGGGAACCATTTTTTCCATGATGAAACACTTTAAATCATTCTGGGTCAACGTGAAGTATAGCAAGCCCACCTCGATTTATGGGTTTGGGCTGGGTGAGGTGGAAATGCCTCCAAAAGTGGAGGTGGATACCGACAAGCTCTTCCAAAAGTTTCATAACGGCTTCGATCAGTATACGGAAGTATGGGAGAAAGCCCTCTCTAAGGATGTTTACAAGAAGCTCTTAGAGATGAAAGACATGAAGGAGAGGGTATTCACTTTCCCGACCGATCTGTGGGCACGGATACTATATGACCTAACCATAGGATATCGGGACTCTGTATGTGACGTGGATCTAATGATGGACTCCCTTATTCCCCTCTATTTTGGTAGAACTTTCTCATTCGTAAAAAAGACTAAAAGGATGTCTACGCGCCAGGCAGAAGACGCCATTGAAGAGGATTGTATGACCTTTGAAATGACCAAACCCTATCTCGTTCAACGATGGAAGAAAAAGTAGTTTGTCATTAATCATTTGCTCACTTTAGGCACTTTAGATCACTTCTGTTACTTTAGGCGCTTTTGACTATTTTTCACCTACCACATTAAATTCTCTCCTAATAATACCATCTCTTAATCCATCAATATCATGCCCTATCCCCCCTGGCTTTTGCCCTATGATAGGCCGCCCTTTAACACCTTAACGCTTCGTAAAGAATACCCACTCAATCCCAGTTTTATACAACATATTGTGTTTTTTCTTGACTTCGACCGCAATGTGTTGTATTAGCAGCCAAAATAGCGCTACTTTCTCCCCTATCTGACTAAAACCCTGACGGCTTTCATTGGGAACGTAAAGCCATAGCTCAAAGAAGGAGAACTCCGTGGATCGTAGGAGCTTTTTGTTGAAAAGTACCTCCTTTCTGGTTGGAAGTCTCTTTGGGCTCAATGCTTTCTCCAAGGCCCTTGCCTCTGAAGAGCCTGAAAACAATCCATCCTTTCAATCCCGTATCGCCCTGATCATTGACGACATAGGGGTGGCCTTCTGCCATGCAAGGCCTTTTTTGGAACTTGGCATTCCCATGACCTTTGCCGTCTTGCCGCGACTTGCGAAAACCCATAACTTGGCTCTTCAGATTCACAACCAAGGCCATGAAATCATGCTGCACCAGCCCATGGAGCCTTTTCAATCTGATATTGATCCGGGGCCCGGTGCTCTTTATGTGGGTGACGGGATAAATCGGATTGTCGAAACAATGGAGGAAAATATTTCCCGTGTGCCTTATGCGGTAGGAGTCAATAACCATATGGGCTCCAGGTTTACGGCCTGTCAAAGGGAGATGAGTGAAGTCCTGGAAGTCATCAAAAATAAACACCTCTTTTTTGTGGACAGTCTCACCACAAACCGCTCCAAAGCCTACAAGACAGCCAAAACCTTGGAGGTCACAACGGCAAGAAGGGATATATTCTTGGACCACCGCCTTGAAGAATCAGCCATCCTTTCTCAGCTCCATAAACTGAAAAGAATTGCCATGAAATACGGCCGTGCCATTGGAATTGGCCATCCATTCCCTGAAACAGCAAGGGCCCTCAAGGTCTTTCTGAGCGATAATGACCCTGCTGATCTCTCTTTTGTGCACATGTCCCGAGTTATGTAACCCCTTTTATGAAAATTACCTTTCAAAGTAAATAATCCGGGCCCAAAGGACCTGGCTTTCACTACACCCCACAGGGGGGTGAAGTGAGGGCACGAGCTTTTTCGAGAGGCCATATCTCAAGAAAAATTCCACCGGGCACCGCCGTGACTCAATATTTGAGGTTTGCGCCACTGAGCTTCTGGGAGTCTGCAACTCACCCCTTAAACCTCAAATATTGGGTCACTTCCCCCTCACAATATAGATATGGCCTTGAGAAAAGGGGCGTGGCCTCACTCAGGCATAACCCAGTTACTTTATCAAGTCGTAGATCGAATAATTATTTCACTAGCAGAGCTTAACTGTACTATCCCGCCATGCGGGATGGGTTTTGAAACGACTAACACGCCATTATTCCAATCGCACAATCCTTCTTTTCTCGCGATATACCCACAGAAACCAACACACTTGTTGATAAAACCCGGACTTGAATCGCTTTCACAATTTTTGTAAGTTATTCCCCATGACTAGCAATTATGGAAAAATCATAGAGGACAATCTCGCAAGGATTAACGCAGAGCCGACAGGGGAACTGGAGAAGGCGCTTCCTGCAGAAAGGGAAGGCAATGTATTTCTCTTTAGGGCCTTTGGACAGGATTGCTCCCTGGAGCCAGAGAAAATAACTCTAGACGGGAGCCTTGATACGGGTCCCAAAGGTCTCCTGGTCTCCCTTTATGCAACCCATGTCAAACAGGAACCGATTCAAATCGAGCCCTTTAAGGCATTCAAGGATTTACCCGGCAGCATGCCCTATCACGGCGCATTCTCTGTCAACTCCGAACAGGTTCTGATCCCCCATGTGACACAAATAAAAGAGGGGCAAGAAATCCTACTAAAGGTATTTTCTGGGGTAATGGGTCCGGAGGGTGTGGCGGGCGATTTTTCCTTTGTGTTATACCCATTGCCGAAAATTGCGTTGTGTTATGTTTTCTATCTGCCCGACGAGGAGTTTCCAGCCTCCGTGACCTGCCTCTTCTCTCACAATGCCCTTTCTTTCATGCCCTTGGACGGGCTCGCCGACGTGGCCGAATACACGTCTAAGGCCATAATGCAATTAATCAAAAGGAACCTCTGATGGCAGAAGAGCGTAAAAACTCGAGTTTTTCCTCTGCGAATAAACTTTAGGCACTTTAGACACTTTAGATCACTTTAGGCACTTATCCATGATCTTATCCGCTAACCAGCCATACTTCTCGCCTTTCCCCGGTTTTTTCTACAAGGCCCATCAGTCTGATATCTTCGTTATGTTAGATCAAGTCCAATTTCCTCTGGGGACCACCTGGCTCAGCAGGAACCGTTTCAAAAATGACCAGGGGACCTTGTGGATGACGGTGCCCGTGTGGAAAAAAGGCCTGGGGCTGCAAAGAGTTGATGAAGTTAAAATCTGCCATGAGGGTCGATGGGCGAAGAAACATCTGGAGAGCCTGAAGAGTGCCTATGGGAAGGCCCCATACTTCAGGGATCATTTGGAATTTGTAGCGGGGATGTTTTCACCGAGCGTTGAAAGGCTGCTAGACTTGAACATGGAGATTATCAGGTACCTGATGGGCCAGTTGCGTATTGAGAGCAAGTTAGGCTTTCTTTCGGAACTGGGCATTCAGTCAAGGGGAGATCAAATGCTCATTGAGATCTGCAAAAAGCTCGGGGCCTCGCACTTCCTGACCCAGCATGCAACAAAGAAGTATCTTAACGAAGGTCTTTTTCAAGAGGCAGGAATCAAGCTCAAATATTTCAAGCCCCCATCTCTGATCTACCCACAGCTCTGGGGCAGTTTTATCCCCAACCTCTCCACCTTTGACATTCTCTTTAACTGCGGACCCAAAGCCCGCGATATCTTAATCGAAGGGTAATTCCCTTCCTCAACTATTGTACTGGCATCTTGCCACCTCCGCTGCTATAATCCCCCACTTAAACAGCCAACGTGAATCCATCACGCGCTATTGGAGAGGAAAATCAATGACCGAAAACAGA
>JASFEQ010000042.1:0-17518 GCA_050124735.1 Desulfobacteraceae bacterium
CTAACTCAAGGGCGAGGCCGCTCTGCTGGAGACTTTGCGTCAAACGGCCCATGGCATCAATGAGGGCCTGGTTATCCGCAGTTATCAGTGTGTTGAAAAGGTCGAATCCTATCGCTTTTATCTTGTTCATGGAGATCTTACTTACCCGAATGGCTTAAGAAAAGCAAGTCATGGCGTGCAAACACCGTCGACCAATCCCATCCCCGAGGACTTGGTCGGCGATATCCAAAGAGATAAAGAAACCTTGACACATTTTTTCTCATAGTGAAGTTTAACTTTTTAGAGAGGTGTGATACTTGAAGCTTACTTCTTGGTGTGTCAGGAGAGGATGATTGCTAGGATATTGGCAGTAAATTTGGAAAGTTAGCCTACAGGGTGTCACAAAAACAGGAGGAGATGAGTGGAAAAACGGATCATTACCGCGGCCATTACGGGCAGTGTTCATACGCCAACCATGTCGCCCTATCTGCCCATCACGCCAAAACAGATCGCCGACGAAGCTGCAAGAGCTGGGGAGGCGGGCGCTGCCGTGGCTCATGTCCACGTGAGGGATCCTGAGACCGGCCAGCCATCAGCTTCTTTGGATCTTTTTCGCGAGGTGATTAGTGAAGTGAAAGCGCGGTGCGATATGGTGCTTTGCCTAACAACGGGTGGAGGTCCCGGCATGAGCGTAGAACAGCGTGGAGCCGTTATCCCCACGTTCAAGCCCGAGTTGGCCTCTCTAAACTTCGGCTCCCTGAACTTCGCCCTTTTCCCGGTCCTCTCCAAGTATAAAGAATTCAAATTCCCTTGGGAGAGCCAATTTCTCTCCAACAGTGAGGACAACATCTTCTCCAATACCTTCAGGACCCTCCGAAAGTTCTGCGAGTATTTTCGCGAAAACGGGACCAAGCCGGAGCTAGAGATCTATGACGTAGGGATGCTGAACAATGTGGCCTTCATGATCCAGCAAGGTCATATCAAACAACCCGTTTATCTCCAATTCGTTATGGGAATCCTTGGGGGCATCCCTCCAACCATGGAGAACCTCATGTTTCTCTACAAAACGGCGCAAGAGACCCTTGGGGATTTTATTTGGTCGGTGTGCGCTGCGGGTCGTGCGCAGATGAAGTTGTGCACCATGTCTTTGATGATGGGTGGCAATGTGCGGATCGGTTTAGAGGATAATCTATACCTGGAAAGGGGCGTTATGGCCAAGAGCAATGCTGAGCAAGTGGAGAAGGTTGTGAGGATTGCCAGAGAGTTCGACATGGAACCAGCCACGCCAGCTGAGGCCAGACAAATCCTTGATTTGAAGGGCCTGGACAGGGTAAATTTCTAAGTTCAATAACAGAAGGCCATTGTGGTGCGTTAGGGTGGCATCATATGGATCTGTAAAGAGGAGAGGGGAGGGCATGATATGACCATGACTGCGATTGGTGAGGAATTGATTCAGCAGACCATTAAGTTCCACGGGCATTCATGCCCGGGCCTGGCCCTCGGGATAAGGGCGGCTGAGCTGGCACTGGCCGAATTGGGTCGAGCCTCGGACGAAGAGATCGTGGCAGTGGTGGAGACAGACATGTGCGGTGTGGACGCTGTTCAATTCCTGACCGGGTGCACCTTTGGTAAAGGGAACCTCATCCATCTGGACTACGGGAAAAACGCCTTCACGTTCTATCGCCGCTCAGACGGGAAAGGTATCCGCATCGTGACCAAGAGCGGAACTCCCCGAGACCAGGACGATGAATTAAGTGCCTTGAGAAAGAAAATGCTCAAAGAAAAGCTGACACCTGAGGAACAGGAAAAGATGGAAAAAGGCAAGGCTGCGCGGATAGAGCGGATCATGGATGCGGATCCGCAAGACCTCTTTGAGGTCAAACCCGCACAGGGCCCTATCCCTAAGAAAGCTCGAATATTGCAGAGTCTTGTGTGTGAAGCCTGCGGTGAAGCAACCATGGAGTCCCGGACACGCCGGTTCTTTGGCCAGACCTTGTGCATTCCCTGCTTCGAGGCCATGGAAAAGAGAGAGCAGAAGGTGTGAAGGGATTGAGACTTCATGATAGAACAAGAGATAAATAGGGCGAAAAGGCTTTACGCGCGTTATGCGGAGGCACTGACTAGCCAGGACGGTCTGGGTGCCCTTTTTGAGATGTATCGGAAGGCTATACGCAAGACGCAAGAGGTCATGAAACAGCTGCGCGTTGTAGAAACGTGTTCGGTATGTGCCTGCGAGAGGTCTGGAAGTTGCTGTTTTCAAGGCGTGGAGGAATGGTATGACCACGTCCTTTTATTGATAAATCTCGTGTTGGGCAGGCAAATACCAGAAGTTCGTGAGCTCCCTGGGGCTTGTCTCTTCGTGGGGAGCAGGGGATGCAAACTCATTGCCCGACATTCCTTCTGTGTGAATTATCTTTGCCCCAACCTTAAGGATTTGACAAAAACACCTCCCATGGAAAGGCTCCTGTCTGCGTCTGGTGATGAGCTATTTCACGGATGGGAACTTGAAAAATCAATTCGGGAGTGGCTTCAGCACCAGGGGCGTGAAACAGATCCCACATCAGTCAGTGAGATGGGGATAGCCCATGGGCATTGATCTATCAAGTGTAAAGCCCTTTGAAATATCTTCCATCAGACCGCCCACGGAGAACTACAGTCTCACCTTCAGGCTAACGCGGAATTGCTATTGGAACCGATGCGGTTTTTGCCCAGCGTACAAGTTTGCATCACGATTTTCAAAACGGGGTATGGATGAGGTCAAGGAGGATATCAGCCGTGCAAAGTTGATGGATGAGCTTCTGTATGAACAGGGCATTAGCGGCACGCCAACTTCTTACGCAGGATATAGCCGTATTACTGAGTTGGTGCATAGGATCAAAACGGCTCAAAAGGAGACCGGGCATGAGGTGGAAGGGGATAGGCAAGAACCGCCCGAAGATCTACATCCCGATCTTGTCTGGTTTCTTTCATGGTTCAAGGACAAGCCTGACTTAATGGACAGCCTAAACCATATTTTAACCTGGCGGATGGCTGGTGGAAAGACCTGTTTTCTGGGTGATGCCGACTCCCTGATCATCAAGCCAGAATTTATGACCGAGATTTTGGATGAGATAAAGGACAAGTTCATATCCATTCAGCGGTTCACCGTGTATGGAAGAACAAAGACAGCCGCACGGGTGCGGAAGGTGGAAGAACTCGAGGCGTATCGCAACGCCGGACTTGACAGGATACATTTTGGGCTGGAGAGTGGATCGGATGCTGTCCTCAAGTTCATGGATAAGGGGGTCACTAAAGATGAGCATGTGGAGGCAGGCATCAAGACCAGGGAGGCAGGACTTTCGTGCTCCGTCTACGCGATGCCGGGACTGGGAGGGAGTCGGTGGTCGGAAGCGCACGCCCATGAAACGGCTGAGGTGTTGACAAAAATGACGCCGGACTATGTGCGGCTAAGGACCCTCCAGATTTTCCCTCAGACCCCGCTGGATAAGGCGCGTAGAAATGGGGGTTTTGTAGAGGCGAGCGAGGAGCGGGTTGTCAAGGAGATCAGGATAATAGTGGAAGAGACGGACACAGAAACAGAGATATTGAGTGACAGCGCCTCCAACCTGCTCAGCATAAATGGAAGATTGCCAGAAGATCGGCCGGCCATGCTTCGAGAAATTGATCAGTACCTGGCCCTTTCCGATAGGGACAAACTCCTCTTCAGCGCGGAATCACGCCTTCGCTCCTTTGTGGGGCAATATGGCGGCCTGTCAGAGGATATATCCGGTGCCATAAGCCCGTATCTTAGAAGGGAGAGGCTGGATTTCTCCAGCGCTTCGGATAGTGAAATAGAGGGAATTATTGGATTGATCCGCTCAAAGCTCATGCCGTGAAATGAAAGTTGGGTGCCCCAACGTAGTATTCAGGGTGAACACATCTCTAGATTCGTAATAGTTCGGGTGCAAAACGGGTAATGATACCTTTTCTTGCATACCGAGGTTCCCGGCCTGGTCATTTCTATGGAGTTACGGACGGGTGATGCCTCCCCCCTCCCTGTTCTCCCGCTCAGTCGAGCGTGAGTTAGGGGGTCCCCCATTCCGTAACCCCATGAAATGACGAAGGCCTCCCACCAGGTATTCCAGAAAAGGCATCATCACCCTTATATGACAGCCTAAACAAAGTTTGAGCAGAGCCGTTTAGAGAGATGGCAGACTTTTTCTCGTTAAGAGTGGAGGCTTGTGGGTTAAGGTTCGCGTATGATAAAATCTATTGAATGAGTGATTTTATCGTTGAATTCGAGTGTCCCCAGTGCGGGGCGCCCGCAAGCCTGGAAGAAACGAGCCGGCTATTCATCTGCACGTATTGTAGCGTAAAATCCTATCTTGTTCCTCAAGACGTATTCCACTACGTCCTACCAAGCCGAGCCCCTGAAGACAAAGAGATCATCTATTTTCCTTACTGGCGTTTCCGCGGTGTGTTATTCGTCTCTGCCCCGGACCTAACGGTCCATAGCGAGCCCATCAATGAGATCCTGCAGGCCGCTCCCTCGGATTTCTTCCCCTATGACCTGGGCTTCAAGGCTCAGGTGATAAAGATGAGATTCACGGGACAGGAATTCAAGGGTAGAATCTTTGAGCCAACCATACCCTTCGAAGAAGCTGTTCAATCCTTTGATTACCTCAACGAAATGACCTATCACTCTCAATTTATCGGCCTGTTGGAGACCATTTATGCGCCCTTCTATATCCAGGACAGTACAATCTACGATGGGATCTCCAACAAGCGTGTGGACATGTTCTATGAGTATCCCATAGAAATCGATGAGGAGATGGTCACTCAACTGCCTCCTGTGACCCACCTGTCGCAAGACATGAAATTCATTCCCACCCTCTGCCCACATTGTGGCTGGGACATGGACAGCGCGCGAGATTCCTATTTGATGGCCTGTAAGAACTGCGGATCCTTCTGCAAACCCCAGTGGGCGGGACTGAAAAAGATGGGGGTGGGCTTCCTCCCAGGCGAAAAGAGTACTGCGCTTTATCTCCCATTCTATCGCATACAGGCTGAAATAACCGGAACTCAGCTCCACACCTACGGAGACTTGATAAAGGTGGCCAATTTGACCAAAGTGGTGAAGGAAGAGGAGGCCAAGAGAAACTTTTATTTTTGGGTTCCTGCGTTCAAGCTGGGTTCGGGCCTTTTCCTACAGATTGCTACACGTGTGACCCTCGGCCAGCCGAATGGAAAAATTGAGCGGTCCATGCCCAAAACCCCGGCCTATCCTGTCAATCTGCCCATGTCGGAAGCCGTCAAATGTCTACGGAGCATCTTTGCGGACTTCATCGCCTTTCGGGAAATCAATTATCCAAAGCTTCAGGACATTTCGATAGTCCCCAAACGCCTTGCCCTGATATATGTCCCCTTTGAGGCCTTGGGTAGCGAGATCGTTCATCCTCAATACAAAGTTCGCGTTTCCAGTAGGACCCTTGAACACTTCAGATTGTAGTAGTGGCTGTCAGAAAACGCCCATCTGCCGTTCGACAAGCCGTTCGACAGGCTCAGGGTCGATGCTGAGCAATGTCGAAGCATCGAAGGGCTGCGTTACCCTCATCCCTCGAGACTTCGGAAGCTTTCGTCCCGCGAGCGGGATCTACGACAGAGCGGGATTTCGCAAGGCTCAACTTGCATATGGACATTTTCCATCAGCCCCTCTGCCGGTTTTTCGACAGTCTCGTAAAAACCCGCTGGTTCGTCTCATTCCCTAAATCTTACACAATGTCTTCAGAGCTTCTTAATTACCTGGCAGCGGTGGCCTCGGTAACACGAAAGAGTTAGTTTTTTTCTCAATAATTGTGTATATACACGTTTTGTCGGCTGAGCAAATCTTTAGGCGAGCAAGGAGGTCATTATGGCAGAGGAGATCTATCAGGAGTTGTGTAAGACCATGGCAAGGCGCGGGGGTATGTATCCAGGGATGGAAATACCAGAGTTTTATGCGTTGGCCCAGGAGCTCTTCACCGCAGAAGAGGCTGCGGTCGCGAATGCCATGCCCCGCGGCTTCAATCCTGCGAGTACCATTGCAGCTGAAATGAACAAGAGTGAGGAAGAGGTAGCATCCATCCTTGAGGAGATGGCAAATAAGGGCCTCTGCAGTGCCGCCAAAATGGGAGAGATGACCGCTTATGGCGGGCCCCCGTTTGTGCCCGGGATATTTGAATACCAGTTCATGCGGGGAACGAGCACGGATAGAGACAAAAAGCTGGCCAAGCTTATACATGGCTACAAAACGGCCGTTAACGCGGCCCGTGGGCCTGTGGAGGAACCATACCCCACCATGCGGGTTATTACGGTGGACAGGGTGATCAAAGCAGAGAATCAGATCCACACGTACGATCAGGTCGCCTCCTATGTTGACAAGTACGAGCCCTTGGCCGTGAGCACCTGCTACTGCCGTCACCAAGCAAAGTTGATGGATGATGGGGACTACTGTGGGAAGCCTACAGAGGTCTGCATGATGTTTGGCAGGGGAGCCCAATTCGTCATCGACAGGGGTATGGGGAGAAAAATTGGCAAAGACGAGGCTCTGGAAATTCTGAAACAATCAGAAGAGGCCGGCCTGGTCCACTGCAGCAACAATCGGCAAGAAATCGACTTTCTCTGCAACTGTTGCTCTTGTCATTGTGTGATTCTCAAACAGGCCCTCTCTCATCCTAAGCCAGGCCTGGCTGTTTCCTCTGGTTTTCAGCCGGTCTGGGACGCGGAAGCTTGCACAGCATGCGAGACCTGCATCGACCGTTGTCCTATGGAAGCCTTAAGCATGGGAGAGGAAGAGGTGCCGGAAGTGGATCTGGATCGCTGCATTGGATGCGGGGTTTGTGCCACGGGTTGTCCATCAGAGGCGATCCAGTTAGAGGAGAGAGCTAACATTCCGGTGCCACCGGTTGATTACAAGGCATTAAAGGTGGCCATAAAGGAGAGCCAGGCAAAACAGGCATAAAGTCCTGAACTCAATTCTCCCTTTTTTGTCAAGAGTGCAAGCGCCACAGCCTATCTCTTGGTAATATCTGAAACCCTCCCGTTATGCGGGACGGTATAGTTAAAGTTCTGCTTATGAAGTCATGCTCTATTGTGCACTCTAGCAAAGGAACTGCAATCTGGCAGTTTGAGGCCACGCCCCTTTTCTCAAGGCCGCATCTATTGTGTGAGTGGGCGGTGATCCAATATTTTAAGGTTTAGTAAATTGATGGGAGATTCGAGGGGCTCAAGGACGTAAACCTTAAAATATCGGATCACTGCAAAGTCCGGTGGTATTCTTTTTTAGATACGGCTTTCGAAAAGGGCCGTAGCCTCATCCTATTGCTCACATGAGGCTTAAGTAAAGCTGAGTCCTATGGGCCTGAGGATCAAATGAACTGGTTTCTAATTATCGCAGTCGGTTTTGCCGGTTTTGCAACGGTGGGTCACTTTTTTATAGGAAGTCGAAATTTCCTTGGGCCCACTTTGCAGGCCTCCTTTGATGAGGTGCCCAAGAAGGTGATGCACTGTCTGTTCCACTATGTTTCCGCGTACCTCATTCTATCCACCATTTTCCTTTTGGCCATAGGGCTCGGGTTTAAGTTGGGCGGGAACCCGGCGCTTCTGGTAAGGTTTATTGCCCTTAATTATGCCGCTTTCGCCGTAGCTCAAATAATCATCGCCCTAAGTTCTACCATTCGAAACTCCCTGCTCAAATTGTTCCAGTGGATATTCTGGATACTTATCGCTGTCTTTTCCTGGATAGGGGCGTAGATGAATATCGTATTTTTCGTTATCGTCCTGATTGCCTTTTTCACCGCCGCCTGGCATCAACTCCACTGGGTGGCCATAGAGGGCGAGCTCTCTCCCATGGAAATCCTGTCAAAGGCCATGGTGGAATCAGCGGGTGGATCCGTGGAACTGGCCCTGGGTCTGATTGGCGTGATGACCCTGTTCCTGGGGCTTATGAAGGTGGCGGAGGCGGGAGGTATGCTGACCCTGATCGCCCGTCTTATCCGTCCGCTGATGGTACGTCTTTTCCCTGAGGTCCCTCCCGAACATCCAGCCATGGGTGCCATGATACTGAATCTGTCCGCAAATGCCCTGGGTCTGGGAAATGCCGCCACCCCTTTTGGTATTCGTGCGATGCAGGAGCTTAACAAACTCAATTTCCATCCAGGCACGGCCACGGATCCCATGGTGCTTTTCCTGGCCATCAATACCTCCAGCGTTACCCTATTGCCCACCGGCGTTATCGCACTCCGTGCAGCGGCCGGGTCCGTTGACCCTGCAGGCATCCTTCCCACGACCCTGTTTGCCACATGCTGCTCCACGATCGTCGCCATATTTGCGGCCAAGGCCTATGCGGGCTTTTTTAAATTAAAGAATTCTAGGGCTCGAAAAGAGGATAAAGACGCCAGGAGCCCTGAAGCAGGAGACGAGTCGTTCCCCATTGAATCCCATAAGGGTTACCCTGCCTGGGTGAGCGGATTGTTACTCCTTGCACTCATGGCTCTTATCCCTATGGCCATCTTTTGGGGCAAGTCCGTCTCCCCCTGGATCATCCCCTTTCTCATGGCGGGTTTCTTGGGATTCGGGGTGATAAGACGAGTCCCTGTCTATGAGGTATTTGTGGAAGGGGCCAAGGAAGGGTTTCGCGTGGCCATTAGAATCATTCCCTATCTGGTGGCTATTCTGGTGGCCGTGGGCATGTTCCGTGCCAGCGGTGCCATGGAGGCGATGGTGAACTGGTTGGGAGGGATTACGGGAAGGGTGGGCATGCCTGCCGAGGCCTTACCCATGGCGCTGCTCCGACCGCTTTCAGGCTCTGGAGCTTACGGCGTCTTGGCCTCCATTATCAATGATCCGACTATTGGTCCAGACAGTTACACCGGGTACCTGGTGTCCACCCTGCAGGGTTCCACAGAGACCACCTTCTACGTCCTGGCCATCTATTTCGGTGCCGTCCAGGTGCGCCGCATCCGCCATGCCTTAGCAGCGGGTCTGACGGCGGATTTGGTGGGTATCATGGCCGCTGTGGCTGCTTGTGCCTACCTTTATGGGTAGAAAATGTACTGCCAAGTAAAGGGGTTGCGTTCTTTCAGTTTGAGGCCAGGCCCCTTTTCTCAAGGCCGCATCTACTGTGTGAGTGGGCGGTGACCCCATATTCTACCCCAGATCAATCCTCCTCCGTTAGAGAATGTATCGTAATGTCATTGCGAGGGAGTCCCTCGGAGGAGGGAGGACCGAAGCAATTTCATAGGGCAACGAAAAAATGAGATTGCCACGTTCCCTTCGGTCACTCGCAATGACAAAAAGGTATTGTGACACAGCCTCTCAAGGGTGAGGAGATCGGTTTGAGGTTGAAAGAAGGATGCCCCGCCCTTTAGGCCTACGCCTCGGAGAGCGGGGAGCTTTTACTTACGCGGAGCAAAGACGGTGAGTGAATCAGGATAGAGCTCTTTAATCACCAGTTCCAGAAGCAACGGATCCTCATCCATTCTCAAAAGATACTTGATGTCTGCCTTGCAGGGAACGGGAAGCTTGTCCAGTTCCATATTCTGACCATTAAGATCCAAAAAAGTGGTGTTTTCCGTCAACAGAAAATGGCGTTCTCCCACAAGTATGGAGTGGTGTGTTTTTCCCTGGACTTCAACAACCGCAGTCCTCAGAAAGCCCTTTGGCAGGGTTTCCGAAAAGCCGATGGCCGGCTTGGAGATCAAAAAGAACAACAGCAATAGGAAAACCACCCATAAAACGATAGGCCGACTCATGTGACCTCGTAGGTATTTAATCATGCGGTATCCTCCTATTTTTCTCTCCAACATCTCAGGCCACTCTTTACGTTTAATGGGGGTGTAAGGTCTTCATTGAGCACCGTACCCGTACTTTGCTGGATATATCCTTTGGCCCCCTCTTCCTGTCCCACATGGATGCCCAGGCTTGATGCCTTACCGTAGCCCAGGTTCGTCTTGTCTACCACCTGATCTACGGGTTGACCATTGATGTCCACTGTGGTGGTCCCGTTGTTTTCAAATGCCGACTCAAAGTGGGCCGTTCCGGTCTCGTAGTATAATCCATAGAGATAACTGTCGCCGCCATATCCACACACATCACCGTTGGGAACAAAGGAGGGCACATAGACCATTCCACCCAGAAGAGAGGGTTTGGCGATAACCCGTTCCTTGGAGATGTCCATGGTCCTGACCCAACCGTCTTTAACATAGACCAGGTCCTTCATAGTCTCAAAGTTACCGATGCTTGTGCCGCCAGCATCAAACACTTCATCATCTGTGGTCACCACATATTGATCCGTATTCAAAAGGTCTGACATCCCCAACTCAAGGGAGGCAGTGTAATTGAGGTAATAGTCGTCAGCATGGAGGCCGGCTGGGGTGTGCTCGATATTGTAAAACGGATCCTTGATACCAAATATGTACTGCGTGTCCGTATCGGTCTTGTCCGCAGTGCTGAAATATCGTCCCGTGCCTCCAAAGATCCAGATGTTATTATAGGTATCTCTACTCACGCTGACCGGGGCTGTAATGGGTCTGGTGGCATTAAAGAGCGGGGCGAATTGCCACGGATGCATGGCATCCAGGGGATTGTCCACATAATTGGCCAGATTCACGCCGTCATAATCTCCACTCGCATCCACCCAGGGCACGGTAAGCTTGTACATCTTTCCTTTCCAACTTCCACTCAGATAGGTCTCGCCAATATAGATGGCATCCACACTGAAGTTGAGCCCTTCATCCAGGGAAACGGGTGAATTCATAAAGGCTTTGGCTTCACTGGTCTCAAAGAGCCAGTCATTGCCCCCTGATCCATAGGGATTCCCCGTCTTCAGGTCGACCACAAATACATGTCCTTCCTTGTTAGACGTCCCGTCATAGTCACTGGGGCCTGAACCAAAAACAGCAAACCACTTGTCTTTCACCCTCACGATGGCAGGAAATGATGTGCTTAATTCCAGGTCCGTGTAGGTTCGCTCCCAGAGGAGCCGAGGGTTTCTCGGATCCGTCACATCGAGAAGCGTGTATGTGGGGTGGAAATCCCGGGTCGTGTCGGCTGTGCCTGCATCGTAATCAAAGTCATCTGTGACCGAGATATATTTGCCCCCCATGTTGAGGCCGAGTAGCAGAAAGGTCCCCCAGTTATCATCCGAATCCGCGTCCACGAGATAGGTGTCGTCTGGTAAGATCTTGGCATCAAAGACCTTGGGTTTCAAATCCGCATAATAGACATGGGTGTAATCGGGCGAAGGGAACCACTTGAGATGTGGCAAGAGAGGTTGGGGGATATAGGCCCATATCTCATCCCCTATACTCTCCGTCCCGGGCGCGGCAGCAGGCTTGTTGAAGATCATGTTGGTGTCATCGTACTCCCAGGACGTGAAGGCATGGAGCATGCCATCATTGGCCCCCACATATATGATCGTTTCCCTGTTCAGGGAGGCATTGAGGTAGTTCTGATAGGATTCATCACTGTAGATGATATGATAGTTCTCAACCGGTCTATTCACGGAAACAGGTGTGGAGTTGACGATATCCGCCAGTTTCCAGACATTCGTGCCATCCACAGTACGGGGTCTCAGCCCGGCGATATCATCTCCGCGGATATATTGGATGAGGTTTTTTACGCGCGTATCCTGGTCCACACCCAGATAGCCCCAGGTGACGTCATCTTTCACGCCTAAATAGGGCTTTATACAGTTCTTACCGCTGCCACAATTATCATTGATTGTATCAAAACCGATGATTTCGCCGAATTTATCCAAGGGATCATCGTGGACACTTTCATCCACGAGACCGTCTCCGTTAATGTCAACATAGGTAAAGATCTTCCGCTCAGCCGATGTCATGAGGGCAAGATTACTCCCAGCCTCCCAAAGCGCCAATACTTCATCCAGTTGTACCAGTTCATAGGGATCGTTCTGAAAATCAGGGTCTTGAGAGGCATCATATCTTTTTAACATGGTGTCCCCTGTACCAGGGTCCAGGAAGTACTTCAGGGGCTTATCCACATCCATATCCAACTGGCGGTTCTGGTTGGTGTCCTCCCGGAGGTTGCCCATGGGATCTACCCAGAGAGATTGCAGGTAGCCGAGCCACTTATATTCTGTGAGGCCTCGGGTGATTGCGGGACGGTAGTAGGCCTGAACCAGGTTCCCTTCACCCTCGGATGAGCTGGCCAAGACCGAGACCGCGGTTCCTGAAGCAGCCCTTGCGAGAATGTCGTTGATGGCCTGGAGAATCTTGGCCTCCAATTGATATCCCGTGTTTGCCTTATAATAGGTGTCTGGATCGCCGTCGTTGTTAGCATCCCACTCTGCCTGAATGTCCGGGCCTACTGTGCCATTTTTCTCCACATAACCGCCATTCTTGGAGGCGTCCTTCAGGAGTTGTTCTGCATCCGGATCATTTCCAAAGGCATACACGGTGTATAGGATGAGGCTCTGATCACCATCTAAATCATCCCGTAGGTCATGGGTACGGGCATAGAGGGCCACGTCATCTAGGTAGTTTGATCCTGAATCAGGAAAGTTCCCTGGATCATTCCCATCGCCATCATGGTCCTTGAGGGGAATGCCATCTATATCGTTAGGGATCATCATGTCCATGGTGGACATGCCGTCTGTGAGCAGGAGGACAAAGCTCTTGGCGCAGTGCACAAACTCCGTCCCATCCCAATAGGGGTCATCACCCACGTTAGAATGGGGCGCACAGCCATTGGGATAGTCCAGGCCAGCTGCCACATCTTCCTGTGCAAAATATTGCATGGCCACATAATAGGCCTCAGCCAGCGGGGTCCAGGTATCGCAGGAGGTGTTTTGCAGATCCGTGACCAGGGAGGTCATGTTGGTGCCAATGGTGCTCATCACACTGCCTCCACTCCCGTTGTTTCCTGTGCCGTAATTGAAAAACATGTTCCCCCATCGGCCCTTGTCGCCTATCTTTTGCAAGACACCCGCTATATTGCCGTCAACAAAGCTGGGGGCCTCATCCGGGTAGGTATTCATGTTCTTGTCCACCCTTATGACATAGGCGCCCGCATTTACATAGAAGTTGCCCCCGTCCATTAAGTAGCTGAAGTTAGTGGTTTCGTCGAAAGGCGTCACATCGTCTACGACGGTGTCAGTGTAAGTCTTCATGAAGTCATAACCAACGATAGAGGGGGCTTCACCGATATTGGTCTGATTCCCTGAGCCCATCCTTGAAGTAGCCAGACCGCCCATAAGGACCTTCCTGGCCACATCAATCTTACGCATGGTGAGCCAGTTGAGAAAATTCCCATCCCACGCCCCACCAGCGTCCCTCACAAAGATATTGCTGCCATAACTGTAACGCTTATAGGGTTCGAAGTAGCCATAGTACTCTGTAGCGTGATCATAAGGTCCCTCGTATGCCTGCTCGTTCATGCTGGCTGAATTGTCCAAGATGATGAGGATGTTGGGGGCCACTGTGTTGAGCTGGAAAATGGGATAAGAGGTGTAAGTGGCCATACTGGGCTCCGCGGCCAGACCCTTTTGTGCAAAAAGGGTGAGGAGCGCTACAACACATGAAACAAATGCTATTTTATTTTTCCATGACATTACAAACCACCTGCCGTTCCTATGACTTTTCGATACATAGCATCCACATTGGAAAGGGCCGCACTGGGGCCCTCGCCCAGAGAGTCCATATCATATAGGATACCCACACCCCCGGAGGATCCTGAGCCCACGCCCTCTGCGCCACTGGCAAATTCTGCACTGCCACCCGGTATGATCTCCTGGCCCACGCGATTTACATCCACAGTTATGTTGTGGCCGCCCAGGGTGAATCCGATGTCGGGTGCCGCGTCGTGGGGATCGAATCCCATGATTTCTCTATAAAAGGTGCCCGCTGGACCGAGATAGGTCACGCCGGCCCAGGCCGGATCCGCGCCACCATCAAATGCGCCGGATATGACTTTGGGGCTGGAGTAAACGCCGCTGTCCGCATTTTGAAAGGCGATTTTGTGAAACTTCTCGTTTCCAGCAATATGGATTTCTGTCTCCGTCGTGGTTGTTGCCAAGATCCCTAGAAGGGTGAGAATCACGAGTATGAAGAGTGCAACAATCAGGACCGATCCCTGTTCAGAGTTTTGCTGTTTGAAAGACAGTTTCATCTCTTTCCCCCTCATATCAGATCATCTTCGGTATGATTCGCTGCATGGCAACGCTCTTTTGTGCCCCATGATTCGACCAGATCACTGTAAGGGTAATGGTCTTGGTATCATTGAGCGGGGAATCTTCCGTCACATTCCAGGTAACAGTGTAACCGCTCGGAGGACTCGGATCCGTATGGGCGCCAGCCGTGAGGTCAGCATGGTCATATGTTTGGGACATGAGTTTTTCCAAGCGATCCGATGCCATGCACGTCCCTTCTGTCACATTGCCTGCAAAGGAGTTTCCCCTTATGGCCGCCACCTGCATGGAAGCAACTGCCAGAAGCCCAATGGCTAGAATGGAGATGGCAACCACGACCTCCAAAAGAGCAGAGCCTTGTTCTGTTTTCCTCTTGTTAACTGGGCTCGACCTGTGTTTGCGGATTTTCATTTCCGATCCTTTCCAGGGGCCTTCCCCTAATCAAGTCCAAGGTTACGGCATTTGAACTCTTCTGTTAGGAGTCTCCGGCGAAAGCTGTCTCCAGCCGGCGTGAAAACCGAAGTTCCCTGCTGGTTCTGATATACCTTGGTGTTGTGGTAACCTTGGTCCCGCCGGTCCGTCCTCGCCAGCACGCTTACCTGTACTGCCCTTATTTCGGACGGGGTGGTGGTGGGGCTGCCGTCCTCGTCCAGGTAGACAAAATCTAGGGCATCGATATTTTCCGCGATCTGGTGGTTCCCCCCGCCATTCACATCGTTTCTTCCAAGATCCGTGTCGCCGTCCCCATCCAAATCCACCAGGGCATAGGTGATATCTTCGTTGGGATCCCCCGTATCCCCATCTGGAATGCCTGTTCCTGCATCATTCGTGATGTCCATTGTGAACCTGATGGAGTTGGCCTGGGCTGTTTGAATGCCTGTGGTCGCAAATCCCGATGGGTTATACCCAGCCATCCGGATATCCCGCCCCAGAATGTGCATGGCGCCCCTTAAATTTTGCTGCATCGCGGCGATCTGTTCCTGAGTCAAGTAGGATTTCTGTTGCGAATAGAAGGTGGAATATATCCCTGCCGCCACAATGCCCGATATGACCATAGCGACCAGTAGCTCGGTCAAAGTAAAGCCCTGGTTGGAAATCTTACGTTTCATTGGGTTTGCCCCTTTTCATCTTGTTTTCTGTACGCGCCTCAAAATTTACGGGAGACACGGCATGCTTCCCATCACGCACAATCTTAACTTTGACGACCCGTCCAGACTTTGAAACGACGGCTTTTCCCTTGCCGCTTGAAGTCTTATAAACATAAGCTTTGGCATCGTAGACGATGCCAGGGTTCAGATTCTTTTTAACGGCCATGATTTTGGCCCGGTTCATTTTGGCTTTGGTACTCATAGCTGCGGTTTTCGCTTTAGAGTGGCTCACGACGAAATAAGGGATTGCAGCAAATGCCACTGTCAGCATCAAGAGACACGCAATTAAACAGTTCATTAGTTTTGCAGTGCTCGCGTAACAGCTACCAGATCGTGAAAAACTCATTTATTCAGCTCCTTTAGTAGACTTCGCTTCTATTCCTGCTCGAGTTTGCGCTGCCGTATTTGAACAGCAAAATCCGTTCCAAACCTGTCTAAATCCTCATTTATGTAAAAGTTTCAAGATGTTGTAGCACATGCGAGGGATTTGGATTTTTGCGGTAATGGATACAAAAACATACATGCCAAAGAGAAGGAGTGAAAAAAGTTATACTTTAGAATACATTGGCTTCTAAATTACTGCCTATAAAATATTAAATAGAATGTTCAACTTATATATAAGGGTTACTGCTTATTTCTCACCGAAGACCCTATATGAAACCGTGTAAGTGGCATGGATGGTTGAGGGAGGAGGTTGGTCCGGTGGGGGGAAGTACTATATATTGTGTCACTTTCTGCTTGACACACAATATGTTCTAATATAACTTGACAAAAGGCCGTATCAGGATCAGCCTAGCGCTTTTGTGCCGGAGATGTGATGGGTCATATTCTATGGAATCGCGCGAGCGATTTTATGGCTTGACCTTCTATTTAAAGAAGGGTATCAAGGACTCTGCAATTTTCTTCCGATTCTTCTTGACTTAAGGTGTTTTTTGTCGTTGCATCTGCGGTGATCGGTATAGGTCTCCCAGATTGTTTCTAAAAAATTGACAAGATGAACCAGAAACAGCTCGCTGAGCGAAGAAAAAATAAGAGGTTCCTGGCACAAGAGGGTGCATTTGCTGTTATTGGGCCCGAATTCACAAAATTGGGGCAGATCATAGATATCGGCCGAGGGGGATTCGCCTTTAGATATATCGTTACCGGATCTCAGGGAAATGGGGCCGCTGAAGCGGACATTTTTCTGGCGGGTGATGGTTTCTATCTGGAGAAAATCCCGATCAGACCCATTTGGGATCTCAGGATCCCCAAGAAAGTTTCCAATGGCTCTCTGCCCATGAGACGATGTGGTGTGCAATTCCGAGATCTCACACACCACCAGAGATCACAGTTAGAATACTTCATTGAAAACCACACGTTAAGTAGGTTCAAAGTTTTCAAGAAAAGGGATCATCTCACCTCTCCACAAAACTTGCCCTCAAGTTAAAGGTTTTTCCCCTCCCTTGCCCGTCCTACCCCTCATTTCTTGGACAATCGCACCACCTGCACGAACGAAACCTGTTCAAGCCCCTCACGAGCGCTCCCAACAATACAAGAGGAATGAGTTCTTGGGGTCATGATTAAGTCGTCTGGAAAACAGAAAATACCCATGAATATCATTCAGTTAGCTTTTCCTGTTTGACATCATGGCCTCATCTTTATATATTTGGAAAAAAAGGGGTTCCACCCATGAACGTAGATGCAGCTTTGGGGGCTTGTCTAACCTGGACAAGGAGGGGTTATCATGCTGCAAACCACGCGTTTCAAGGGCCTGAATGGGGTCCGCGCCGTGCGCCGTTGGGCGATTCCGTATCTCTATTCCCGCCTTCACGCAAGTGAGTTTCGACCGGTTCTATGCTACCTCTACACCGAGTGGCGCTGTAACATAGACTGTCACTACTGTTTCCAGTTCGATAATAACAAACCAGGTATGGACTTGGAGACGGCCAAGAGCGCGGTGGACTGGCTCAAGTCGGTCGGCTGCCGAGTCATCCCTCTCATGGGTGGAGAGCCACTCTTGCGCAAGGACTTCGTCTTGGAGGTGATCCGTTACGGTGCGGAAAACGGATTCTTCATGTATCTGCCTACAAACGGATATCTTATGGACGAACCCTTCATCGACGAGTTGGGCAAGGCAGGCGTGGCTGCCATTAACTTGGCCGTGGACTGCGTGGCCCCGCGCAAGGGCCTGCCAAAGGCCTTGCTCGCTATTGAACCCCAATTCCGCTATCTGGTGGAAAGGCAA
>JASFEQ010000043.1:0-17493 GCA_050124735.1 Desulfobacteraceae bacterium
AACTCATGGTGGAGTTCTCTGACCAGAAAGCGGTGGAGGCGCTCTCTTTTTCCTTATCCGAGCGCTTTGGGGATAAGGTGCTTCTTTGTCCATGAGGATTAGTTTTCTAAGAGAAATAGTCAACTTTACGAGGACTTGCACAAATGAGGGAGTGGGACATGAATATTGTGTTATATGTTCTTGCCATATTATGGATAGTCGTAGGCACTTTTTTGGTGCTCTATACGGAGAGCACCCAGGGAATCCTCAAAAAGCTTTTTTTCACAGATCATTTCAGATGGCTGGCCGCACTGCCTCTCATTTTTGGCATCCTTTTGGTTGTGGGTGCTTTTTCCCACAAGGAAATGTTCTGGTTGGTCTTTGTCCTGGGCGTACTGGGAATTCTGAAAGGCGTTTTTCTAATCATCGGGCCATCCGTCCAGATCAAAAGACTTCTCGACTGGTGGTTCCACAAAGCGAGTGAGAGGACCATCCGTCTGAACGGTTTAATAAGCGTTATCCTGGGAACGGCTATTTTGTCTTACCTATGAGAGCCCTCTAAGGGACCAGGCCAAGGATAGTCATGATTTTCCTTGACTGTGGTCGGTCAGGATCTTTACATCCCGTGCGGTATTTTCAAGACCCCCGCCCCATGCATCCTTCCCGCTTTAAGAATGAGCAAGGCCTCATTTGCTTGGCCAAGCTCAAACTCTTGCACTTCTGGGGTGATGCCAATCTCAGCGGCTAAAGGCAGGAATTCCAGGGCATCACGTCTGGCCACATTGGCCACGCTCTTGAGCTCCTTCTCATACCAGACATACTTGGCATATTCTAGCTCTGGGATAGGATTTATCTTTCGGATAGCATTGACGACCACCCTTCCTCCCTTCTCAATAATTCTGAGCGCCTCACGCACGGGTTCTCCCACCGGGGTAAAATCAATGGCACAGTCAAGCTTTTCTGGAGGGGTGTCTCCGGTGGCCCCCACCCAGTCGGCCCCTAGATTCTTAGCCAACGCCTGGTGATCCTGCTGCTCCTTTCGAGTAAAAACAAAAACCTTACAATTCCAATGTCTTGCCACCTGAATGGCAATATGGGCAGAAGCGCCGAATCCAAAGAGACCGAGTATATCTCCGCCCTTTATTCCAGATAGTCGCAAGGCCCGGTAGCCAATGACACCGGCACAGAGTAGGGGAGCTGCCTGCGAATCAGAAAAACCCTCTGGTATGGGATAGGCAAAATCCTCTGAGACCACTGTATATTGCGCATAGCCTCCATGGGCATGGAGGCCGGTTGCCTGAAACGCATCGCAGAGGTTTTCATCCCCCCTTGTACAGAATTTGCACTGTCCGCAGCTGGAATTGATCCAGGCTATTCCTACGCGATCTCCTGTCTTGAACTGAGTAACCTCTGAACCCAAAGCTTCCACGGTTCCAACCACTTCATGCCCCAAAACGATGGGAAATCTCGGAGGGACGAGTCTTCCCTCAATCTCATCAAGCTCTGTATGGCAGATTCCGCAGGTGGAAACCTTGATAAGAATTTGCTTTGAATTTGGGACGGGTTCTGGCATTTCAGCCATTTCCAGAGGTTCTGTTTTTAAGGGCAAATCCGTCCTTCTACGGGCCTCACCCTCAATTTCAATCTCACAAAACTCCTTGAGCACCATGGCCTTCATTTTCTAGCCCTCCTTCTGTTCTTGTCCCTAAAGCAAGCCTTACTCCCGGTGATTACCATAGCACAATGCAGGGTTTTTATAGAAGCTCATAGACCGATTTTGGGGAATGTGCAGAACCCTCTTTTTTGACATGAGAGGCAAATGTCTGGTATTTGAGTCCCTATAAGGCGATCAAGTGCGGCCCTTTGAAATGGCGGGGAAGATGAGGATTTGAGGCCTTGGCAGAGATGTTGAAGGGATTGTATTATACCTTAATGGAACTCTAGGGGATGGCCATGAGAGAAAAGGCCTTCATCGTTTGCCTGTGTGTATTTGGCATTTTCGCCATTTCCTATGGTATGATCAAAGACAACAATGCGGTCTTCGTCATAGGGCTGCTATTTGTCATCGGAGGCTACCTGTTGATCAGAAGAAAACTGAAAGAATCTATACGGAAAAGATCATAGAATTGGAATATGGGCACAATAGAATAATGGAAGAATAGAAGGTTGGGTGTTCCAATATTCCGGTAGCTGAGGGGAACGAGGCCTGCTTTTATGACCGACGATCTCGATCATAGAATTCAAATTCTGGCCCAATGGCTCTATGAGTCCCGTTATCTGGTGGTTTTCACTGGGGCCGGCATCAGCACGGAATCGGGCCTTCCTGATTTTAGAGGTCCTGACGGGGTGTGGACGCGAAGAGACAAGGGCCTGCCCCCAAGAACGATGACACGCCCCTGGGACGCCGTGGACCCTAACATGGGTCATCTCGCCATAGTGGAGCTTCAAAAACTGAAAAAGCTCAAGTATCTGATTTCACAGAATGTGGATAATCTCCATTTAAAATCAGGGATCCGCCCTGACGCATTAGCTGAACTTCACGGGAATATGACGAAACTGCGGTGTCGGCGGTGTGGAAATACAGTGGATCGTTCCGGAGCTCAGACGCGTTGCAACTGTGGCGGAGAACTGCGCGACAGTGTGGTCAATTTTGGTGAATCCCTCCCAGAAAAGGATCTCAGGCTTTCCTTCGAGCATTCCCGGAAAAGCGACCTCTTTATCGTTGTGGGGTCCAGTTTGGTGGTCACGCCCGCAGCAGATATGCCGCGTGAGGCCCTTCAATCAGGCGCCAAATTGGTCATTCTCAACCAGGGTGAGACCCCCTTTGATCGTTCAACCCACCTGAGGTTTCATGAAAAGATCGGGGACGTTCTTCCGAAGGCTGTGAAGCGACTCAAAAGGCTGATGGGTCTTTTTGAATAGAAATTGGTGTCAGGCCTACACTCTTGACAGGAAAAAAGAGCTGTCAAGAGTGTAGGCCTGACACCTGTGTTATTTGTCGTCGAGCAGGTCGATACGGTCCTCAGAACCCTTGATGTCCACCTCGAGCACTTCGAAGTGCCAAATACCTGCTGATTTGGTCGCCACGGCATAGATGGTTCCAGACCCCTTTGGCCCAGAAATGGGGATGGCAATGTCTGCCTCCCCGGAGGGACCGTTCACATGGATGCTTCCAAAAACGAAGAACCCCTCTTCAATGGGTTCACCTAGGGCTTGTATGACCGCGGAATTGGCGTGAGCCTGTTTCAGTGATTCCACATAGACGCCTGAATACTTGAATGCGCTAAAGGCAATGAGGAATAAACCGCCAAAGAATCCTACAATGACTACAATAGCCACAAGACAGCCCACAGGAACGGCCCATTTCTTGTTCCTTTCATACCATTCCTTTTCTGCCACTTTATCCAGTACCATGCTTTGAACCAAACGGGACTATGGAATGGGTTCGCCTCCTTTTTTCACGCTCCTGCTTACTCGCCAAAGCCCATCCAATCGGCGATCACAGCATTTTCAGACCAGTTTTTCCAATCTTTCATGTACTTTGAAAGAATGCTCCTGATCTGATCCGCTGGTATATATCCGGTAATGCGGTAAAGGGTCTGGCCTTCTGGAGAGTAAAGAATATGTGTGGGGATAACCATTCCCCATAGATTAGTCGCTGCCAGCACCCTGTGCGGGTTGAGACCAAAACGTTGCGACCACGCCCTGGCCGTCTCCTGAGTGGGAAAGGATTGGAACTCTGGACTGGTGCTGGTCATGATGGTCAGAAAGGCCACTTCATTGCCAAACGCATTCTCGAGGCGTTTAATCACTTGGGCCTGCGCCACGCACGGTTTGCACCAGGGCGCGGCATAGTCTGCCCAGACCAAGCTCCCCTCGAACTCCACAACAGCTACCATCTCTCCGTTGGCGTTTACCCTATGAATAACCCCCTGCGCCTTTCGCTGGCCACCATAAGAGAAATCACTCATGTTGCCAATATAGGGGTTGTCAGGCCCTTCTTCACCACAGCCGCAGATCAGGAATAGGGTGACATACGAAAGCAGGCAACCGGTTTTATATGAACGGGCCCAAAGGCTAGGGGTTGTCATTCCACATCTCTGGAGAATTTCGTTCTTCACAAAAGCGCTGACTCCAAGCTGAGCGGCACCCGCTAGGGCGTCCGCTCCAATGCACTGTCAGGTGCATGACAATTCGAGGAATGGTGCAGCATCAGACAGATCTGGTACCCAAATGTCACACTTGCCCATTATGCGTCTGCCCAAGCCAATGAATTTCCATCCTAACTCATCTGCGGCGTTCAGATCCCATTCCCCATCACCAACATAGATGAAATTGCAAATCGAAGATCCCATTTTGCTTGCGCAGATCCGCATAATTTCAGTTCGTGAATGGGCATCATCCCCGGACGACATGGGGACTTCCAGAAGGGGTAAGCCAGCGGCTTCGAGCTTCATTTTTGCGGTATGGCCCCAACCGCCTGTGGCAATTCCGATTTCTATGTGTGGCGTTTTCTGAAGCTCATGGAGAAGGGCAGGGGCACCAGGAATGGGTTTGCAGTTATTCGAGGATTGAAGATGCTCCTTTACCAATTTCCCAAAGCGTTGCCGAACTGCGTCATAGTAATGGCCAACGGGCAGATCAAATTCCTTCAAGATTTCGGTCAGAATTCCGGAATCCGTTGAATCGTGATAGTCATACCACGAGTCCCGGAATTTGACGCCGGGGACCTCCAACAACACGGCTTTGCGATAGAGCTGTTCATCTAACTCATAAGAATCAATTAAAGTTCCATCTAAGTCGAAAATTATACCAATCATTTCTATTCTGCACCTAACGACCAAGCTCAGCTGCGGACAAGCCGCGTAGCGGGTGCGCCGTCAGCTGAAGCGCCTTGTTAGATGTCGTTGTCATTAGCTCCAGTATGTTCGGACGACCACTTCACCGGTCGACCGATTGACGCGGACCTCCGCGAATTGCGCTCCACCGCCAGGGCGGATCGCATACCGGGTGATTTCGCCTTCTTGGAATATTTCTGCGTCGGATATTCCCTCACAGTCGCTAAGCCACTCCTTTAGTTGAGCCTCCGATAAGTGGAATGACAACCTGAATTCACGAGTAAATGCTGACCCAACAGTCTCGACCGCTACCTTGCGGGTAGGAACTGGCAATGGTGCCAATCTAGCCCATTCTATAGACGTGTCTATTGCAGATTGCTTGTGCTGACCGCAACTGGTTATCGTCGCCGCCAATATCGCGATACTTACTATGATTATCAGTGTTCTGAGCATGGCATCTAACAAGCAATAGGTTGCCTAAGTAAAACGGGATATTGTTTCGTTTTTGCGACCTAATATGCAAAAAGGTTGCGATTTAGCGACATATCCCGTCATTTTTGACCAAGAGATTGCAAAATTTCAGACACTTTTTCCTTGACACTAAGAGCTGTAAGTATTACTGAAAGTAATCTGCAGCCAATTTTGAAACAAATGCCTGAAAGTTATTTTTAATAAGTTTAAATTGATAGATATCCACTAAAAATAGATAAATATTATAATTAAGTTATATTAAGTCCGAGAATATAAAGATTATACATATTATATTTTAGGAGGCTGGTATGGTCAAGCCTAAGTTGTTAGACAAAGTAAGGCATGTCATACGATAGGGGATGGAAAGCCGCAAAAAGCCCCTTAGATCAACTTCACCATTGAGGATAGTCGCCTATACCGTGGTGCCCCTGGCCAGCCAAAATGTGATATCTTAAGCTAATGCATTAAATAATCTATCTATGGATTTAATTTAATATAATATTTCGCTGAGAAAAAAAGACCTTGTTTCTAAAGACCTGTCCCTCTAACCAGACCGAAAAATCCACCCCTATTGTGTGAGTCGCAGCATTCAGGGAGAATTGGGGATGTGGTTGCTTAAACAGGTTGAAATTCCTTGACAATTACACCATGCGCTCTATAATGATGAGTTTTATTTCGTCTCTTTTATTAGAGGAATTCAGTACTTATCTTGTATCATGGATGTAGGAGCATTGAGAGCAAATGAAGATCTTAGAGACACTCAAATATAAAGCGCCCCCTGTCAAAGGAGGGTATACAGATCACATTCTTCAAGCAGATTTGGGGACCCAATCCATTTCCACCTCAAAGCTACCTCCTGATTTTAAGGAGAAATACATCGGCGGTCGAGGTTACGCCCTCAAACTGATCTGGGACGGGACGAGCGCTGAAACCAGATACGATAGCCCTGAAAATATCCTGGTAATGGCCAGTGGCCCATTGGGTGCTGATCCCAGGTTTCCTGGCACGGGCAAGTTCATTGTTGGGACCATTTCTCCCCTGACGGATACCTTCGTTGACTCCAATGTGGGGGGGCATTTTGCGCCACTGCTGAAACTTTGCGGTTTTGATGCGTTGGCCGTCTCCGGGTTCTCAAAAACAGACGTTATTTTGATCGTGGACGCTGATGAGGGTGTGGTCCATATAGCTGAAGCGCCTTCTTTTGGAGACGATGTGGATTTTGGGGGGCTCTCCTATGGAAGCCGACTTCTGGAAGCGTTCAACAGAGGAGAGCTCAGCGAGAACATAGCCGCCGTGACAACCGGAATAGGGGCCCGCAATACACGATTTGGGATCATAAACAGTCTCTTTTACGACAAACGGCGAAAAAGGATGCGTTGTAAGCAGGCGGGTAGGGGAGGAACAGGTACGGTTATGCTTGCAAAAGGGCTAAAGGCGATCATTGTCCGCTCAAGCCTGCCTCGGGTCCAGGCAAACAACCCAGTGGATAAAGATGAGGTGCGCGAGGCCGGGGCCGATCTGAAAAAAGTACTCAACAAGATGGATCCCCAGCAACTGCGTCTCTCCAGTTGGGGCACCCCGGTCCTCACCGAGTATATGAACAAGTTTCACATCCTGCCCGTGAATAACTACCAGTTCGGGAGTCATCCGGATGCGAGCAAGGTATTTGCGGATGTGTTTCTAGATCGTTATCTGGCTAAGAATATTCCCGATGGCTGCTACATGGGTTGCAATTTGGCCTGTGCCAAGGGGGCTGAGAATGTGACGTTGACCAGGGGTCCACAAGCGGGCCGACAGGTGGGCATAGACGGCCCGGAATATGAGACCGTCGCAGCTGCCACGGCAATGGGTATCTTTGAGCCCCAATTCGTCATGGAATACAACTGGTACTGTGATGAGTATGGACTGGATACCATTTCCATGGGCGTAACCGCGTCATTTCTGATGGAGTGTGTCCAAAGGGGATACCTTTCCACCAAGGACGTGGGTTATGATCTTTCGTGGGGTGATGCGGAAGCTGCGGACCGTTTACTGCACGAGACAGCCCGAGGTGAAGGTTTCGGCAAGATATGTGGGCAAGGCGTACACCGGGCCAAAAAGTGGGTGGTAGAAAGATGCTCAAACCGGTCAGGCCTATCATACGAAGAGATCATGGCAGAGTTGGATAAGTTCGGTATGGAGGTCAAGGGTCTCGAGTTTTCCATGTATGTACCAAAAGAGACGCTAGCCCAGCAGGGAGGTTATGGAATTGCACTGAAAGGTCCCCAGCATGACGAAGCCTGGTTAATCTTTATCGATCAAGTCCATAAGGAGATCCCCACCTTTGAGGATAAAGCAGCTGCGCTGAAATGGTTCCCTCTCATCCGCACCTGGTTCAACGCCGTTGGATTGTGCAAGTTGCCCTGGATAGACGTGCGGCACCCTGAGGCGGCGAACACAAATAACCCTGCACAGAATCAGCCGACCCTGGAATACTACGTCAAGTATCTTAACGCTACGGTGGGCTGCAAGAAGACATTACAAGATGTCTTAGACGATTCAGAGCGTCTCCAAATACTGCAGAAATTGATCAATCTCCGACAGGGAAAGGGAACAAGGTCAAGTGACCTAATCCCACTCAGGGCTATGGGACCGGCGTACTTGAACGAATATGAGACGAGAGCTGACTATTATGATACGTGGTTAAAAGAGCAAATAGATGAAGACAGATTTCCCAATGATAAGGAAGAGAGACACAGACTCATCATTGAGTTACGTCAGAAGGCGTATCAAAATCTATGTGATGCGGTCTACCAGGAAAAGGGTTATAACCTAGACGGCGTGCCCTTGCGCGAGACAGTGGAGAAGTTTGACCTGCTCGATGATCAGGCTGGAGCCATTTTGAACGAGTTCGGTCTGGCAAGGGAGAAAAGGATGGAGTCGAATTAACGGACGTGGAGTTATGGAGTACTGGAGGAATGGAGTAATGATGGTTAAGATTTGAAAAAATTGTTTTACTATTGCTCTGTTCTAATACTTCAACACTCCAATGCCCCAGTACTCCAATCGTGAGCAAAGCGAGCAAGTCTTTTATGGTTGTTTCTATCAGTTTCAATGGACCTCAACGCAAGGTGACGAGTACGGATCAAATTCAGGTGGCGGTCTCGGAGAAGACACGTGTCACTGACGTGATGAGGTATATCCGAGAGTGCTATCCGGACATATCCATTAACAAAGATGCCGTCCTCGTAATGATAAACAACGAATTATCTAATGTGGAGCAGTTTGTTAAAGAGAATGATCAGATCTGTTTTATCCCTCACATAGGGGGTGGCTAAGACAGATAATCCTCACACCCATATCTAGTGTTTTTTTTCATTTTCGAAATCTATTCACAATTTGTGTGTATTATACTTATGATGTTCTATCTTATCCTGATTACTATTGATAGAATGATTAAATAATCCGAATGATTTGTTATGCCTTACGAACATGAAAAGCAGGTGGCAGTTGAGGCAGCCCTGTCTGCCGCAAAACTCTGTGAGGACGTGCGGCGAGAAATGGGCCCTGAGGCCATGGAAAAGAAGGACGGCACGCCGGTCACTGTGGCCGATTTTGGATCCCAGGCCTTGGTCTGCCGAACCATAGCCGATGCCTTCCCGGGTGATCAGGTGGTGGGGGAAGAGGAGGGCACCGTGCTGCGGGAACCGGATATGGGCGTTACGTTGGAGAAGGTCACAGCGTATGTTCAACGCACGGTTTTTGAGGCAACACAAGAGGATGTGATTAACTGGATAAACCGAGGCAGTGGAAAAGTGGGGCCTCGCTATTGGGCCATAGATCCCATTGACGGGACAAAGGGATTCTTGAGGGGCGATCATTACGCTGTGGCCGTGGCACTTATAGAAGAGGGGAAGGTGAAGCTCGGAATCCTGGCATGTCCTTCACTTCCCATCCGTCTGGGAGACGATCCAGGAGAAAGAGGTGTTCTGTTTACGGCTGTGCGGGGCCAGGGAGCAAGTCTGTTTCCTATGAATGGCGCTCCTGATTCTTCTGTACGTGTGGCAAGCCTTGATCAGAATCCCAATCTACCTTTCGTGGAAAGCGTTGAATCGTCGCACTGTGACCATTCTCAACAGCATGCCGTGGCCAAGGCTGCTGGCATTCAGGTCCCATCTTTGAGGGTGGACGGCCAAGTCAAGTATGGTATGGTGGCGCGTGGAGAGGTCGCTATCTATCTGCGCTTCCCGTCTGCTGAATCCGCAACCTACCTGGAGAAAATCTGGGACCACGCGGCGGGGGCGGTTATTGTGGAGGAGGCAGGCGGACGTGTCACGGATATGCAAGGTCGTCCCTTGGACTTCTCCCAAGGCCCGGACATGCTGGGCAACCAAGGAATTATCGCAGGAAATCTATCAATTCATGAGAAGGTACTTGAAGTTTTGAGGCTAAAGAGTTATTAATTCGTTCTCTTTTCATTAAGGTATAAAGGAGAAATGAGGAGGATCTCAGTATGGAAGAGAAGGTGATTATATTTGGAAAGGTTGGGTGACCCTTTACAGACAAGGCCAGGTCGGCCTATGGTGACAATGCCCAATATGTGGATATAAAGGCTGAGAGCAGTAGGCTCGAGGAGATGCTCGAGTACTCGGGTGGTGTGCGCAAGGTCCCGGTGATTGTGGAAGGAGAGAAGGTGACCATTGGGTATGGAGGAACATGAGGGGCTTGATGGCTCACCGTTGGTGATTGCCCTTCCTTCTTTCCAGCTTTAGAGATACCCCCCCCTTGACCAACCTTCATTAATGAGACTAGGGTTGTGTCCCTAAAGTTCTTTGCATAAATAACGCCAGTATAAGAGGTCAGTGCGAGCGAAGCGAAGCAATCTCATGTTATGAAAGTTGCTTTTTTCGCTAGCTTGCAGGAGATTGCCTCTCGGTCGTGAGCTCGAGGCCGAACGGCTTCGTCGCCTGCGGCTCCTCGCAATGACTTTTAGGGCTTCTATATTCTTAAAGATATTTTTGGGACGCGACACTAAGGGAGAGTATCACCATGGATGACTTTCAGTTTGGCCTCAATGAGTTGTTTGTGGGTGAGATGTAGCAGTTTGGCCAGTTTGTGCACAAGATAATCTTCATACTTGTCTAGCTTCCCGTCCGTATAGGCAATTTCCCAGACCATTTCGATAATCCGAATTTTCTCCTCAAGGGGATAATTACGGTTAATGAGGTTCGTGAACTGCCAAAGGTCCACACTCCCATGTAGCTCCTCATTAGAGGCCTTTATGAGTTCCAAGGCGTGTTCGTGGGGCAACTGGTGGTCCCTCTGGAGTATGGAGATTATACGGTTGCGTTCCGAGTCACTGAACTCGCCATCTATATTGGCCATTTCAAGTAACAGGGCGCAAGTGGCTATGCGGATGTCATGTGATGCGTCTTCATTTTGATCCCCTTCGCCCCTCGCACTTTTGCCAAAATATCTTTTTACCAGATCGATCATGTTTTGAGTGCCTGAGTGCGGCCACGCCCCTTTTCTCAAGGCCATATCTATATAGCGAGGGGGAAGTGACCCAATATTTGCGGTTTAAAGAGTGAGTTGCAGACTCCCAGAAGCTCAGGGGTGCACCCGCCCGCCTCGCCTGAGCGAGCTCATGCTCGCGATGGCGGGCAGGAACCCCAAATATTGGGTCACGGCGATGCCCGGTGGAATTTTTTTTGAGATATGGCCTTTCGAAAAAGGGCGTACCCTCACTTCGCAGCCCTATGGGGTGTAATCATAGTGGGGTCCTTTGGCCCCAGGTTATTTACTCGTCGGATCCGGAATTTGCGCTTGCCTTTTCTTTGATATGGGAGATGACATCTGTCAGTCTTCTTAAGACCTTCTCTTTTCCAAGGGCCTCCATGACCTCGAAAAGGCCCGGGCTTGCCGTTTTCCCGGTCAGGGCCACCCTTAGCGGTTGGGCAATTTGTCCCAGTTTAACCTGTTTCTCTTCCAGAAAACCGGAGAAAACGCTTTCCAGCCCCTTTTGGGTAAAGTCGTCTGTCTTTTCAAGCCGCCCCCTGATCTCCTCCATAAGTTCCAAAACGTTTGGCTTCAGGAATTTTCTGTCCCCTTTCTCTTCATAGGTTAATTGTTCCTGGAAATAAAAGCGTGCACCTTCGGCCATCTCCAAAAGGGTTCTACTTCGCATCTTGAGGGTGTCCACAGCCTGGCAAACCTTTTTCTCATCCAAGTCCGTATACTCCAGTTTCTGCAAAAAAGGGATCAACGCCTTGGCCAATTCAGGGGTTTCA
The DNA here is from genome assembly GCA_050124735.1 of Desulfobacteraceae bacterium. Lineage (GTDB taxonomy): Bacteria > Desulfobacterota > DSM-4660 > Desulfatiglandales > HGW-15 > JASFEQ01. Next base: position 11,558 of record JASFEQ010000043.1, read on the forward strand.
GCCTCTCTGATATACTGAGCATTTAGATCGAGCAGCTTCTCCGCGTTGAAAATACCAGCCGATTTACCCACATTTTCCAGGGAAAACTTCTCAATGAGCTCTTCGATGCCAAACTTCTCCTGATCTCCGTATGACCAGCCAAGCCTGGCCAATGCGTTCAGGAGGGCTTGGGCGAGATAGCCCATATCCCTATACGCAAGTACGGAAGCGGCCCCATGGCGTTTGCTCAGTCTTGCTCTGTCTTGTCCCAGGATCATGGGAACATGGGCGTATTGGGGCACGGGTTCGCCGAGGGCCTGATAAATCAATATTTGACGCGGGGTGTTGTTCACATGGTCGTCTCCCCTGATCACATGGGTGACTCCCATGGCCACATCATCGGCCACTACGGCCATGTGATAGGTGGGACTTCCATCTGAGCGCCTTAGGATGAGATCGTCAAGCTCACCATTGTCAAAGCTGATGGGGCCTTTGACCAGGTCTTTGAAATGAGTGCTTCCTGTTTGAGGAGATTTTAGCCTCACCACGGAACCGGGTGCTGGGCCTAGCCCCAGTTCCCGGCATTTAGCATCATATTTGGGTTTGAGCCCTTTAGAGTTTGCCACGTCACGCTTTCTGTCCAGTTCTTCCGGGGTGCAGTGGCAGTAGTAGGCCTTACCAGAGGATAAGAGGCGTTCAATGAATTGCTCGTAAATTGGGTATCGTTGTGACTGGAAATAGGGCCCCTCGTCCCAGTCAAGACCGAGCCACTGCAGGGATTCAAGGATCCCCCTGGTGGCTTCGTCTGTGGACCTGGCCTTATCCGTGTCTTCGATTCTGACAATGAATTTACCCCCTCTCTGCCTGGCAAAGAGCCAGTTGAAAAGGGCGGTTCTGGCGCCTCCAATGTGGAGATAGCCGGTAGGGCTCGGTGGAAATCGGGTAACAATGAACTCTTGTGACATGGGCAATAATTAACCTCCGCAAATCTACGGATGGGACGAATAATCGATGGAGTTTAACACAGGTGAGGGGGGAGAAACAAGTACACCTGTCCACCCCTTGTGCCTTTCAGGTCAATTCTCTATACTGGGGAGTCACAGTTGAATAAACAATTTAAAAAAGGCCTTTATTTCCATGGAATTTCCCAAGAAAATTGAGGTTGTGGCTTACTCAGGCTACAAGGCAAATGAAAGGCCGCTCTATTTGGTCCTGGATGAGCAGAGATTGGAGGTGAAAAACACGCTCGACAAATGGTACGGGGTGGAGCATGATTATTTCAAGGTGCTGGCTGATGACGGGAAGGTCTATTTGCTGAAGTGGCACCGTTCGCTTGATCTGTGGTTCGTTGAAAAGATTTTGGAAAGGCTAGGGGGTCTGGAAAAGGACTAGAGTCCTTTGACCGCTATTCTGTCGTGTAGACCCAGCTATAGTTGATGGGTCTTATGTCTAATGATTCGCCTTTTGGATGAAGAAATTCATCCCTGAGCTTCACCCAATTATAGGCGGATTGGAGTTCCCTGAGTTTGCCGTCTTCCGGTGGCTTTGAATAAGTCGTATACCCGTATACCGCTTCAGAAATTCCTACATAATAATCCACAGCGGGATAGAGATAGGCAGATTTGAAAGTCTCAGAATCCATAGCCTCTCTTTGGGCAAGGGCTGAAATCTCTTCATCTGTGAGCTTGATGAGGAAGAACCTTGAAACCCCTCTTTCCGAGTATTTGATCATAGAACGGGATTCCGCTGAGGAAACGAATACGGTGGAAATAAGATCCAGCTTCCTCAATAGCTGTGAGGCAACGAGGCCGGCCGTTCGTCTCCCCCCCACACTATGATGGCAACCATAATATTCAAAAAGCTTATTCTGGAGTATACGGGCCTCCTCATCTCCGTTCTCGTACAGGTTATTCTGAATATATCTGAGCCATTTGGCAAGATCCTCGGCCGCATCGGCAATGGGCCAATCAATTTTGACGTGAAAGTTAGTGAGGGCGTATCTGTTCTTCTTTTTTACCGAGGGGTCTTGTTGAACGAGCAGGGCATAATCCACATTTAGGAGGTCTTGAATGAAGTCCAGAAAACGGGGTTTGTCAAAATATCTCAGATTTTGATTGAAGTTTTTGTACAAGGAGAAATTGGCCAAGTATTCCACGTTTTTCTTGACCACCCTGTTTTCAGGAAAGAAGCGGATATAATTTCTCAACTCAGGGCTGATAGTTCCTTCGCAAAAGATGACAATGAAGGTATTATACAGCTCCGACTCCTTCTCCATCTTTTTTGATTTGGGCTTGAGTTCGCTCTTGTCAGGGAAAGTGTATTCTACCCCGCTTTTCAGGTGGTTATAAAAGGAGTCAATGAGAGAAATCTTCGTTAACCTCATTTCCAGGGTATCTCTCAAAATTTCATAGAGCGAACGCCGCAGTTTTTCGTAGTGATTGAGTCGTTCTCTGTATATCCACATAGATAAAGATCTCGAACGGCATGGATGGTTGCGTTGCGGAGGATTTCCCGGTTCCCGTCGCGCATAATTCCTGCCTTATCAGGTACAATGGAGAGTGAAATTCTGTAAAAAAATATATATGTAAAGTGCTGTAAGTGTCAATAAAAAAAGGGAAAATCTGATATCCCTATGGCGTGGAGAGGATTTCAGGCGATGGGCTTGGGGGGAGGGGCGTCAATTAATTTCTTGACAAAATATATATGGAATATATACTTGTTAGTTTAATTTATCTTAAGTAAGATTTAAATGGATTGTTCTTTAATAGGTTTGTTCCCAATGATTGTTGACTTGAGAACCATCCCTGAGGGGTCCCGTCGTTTCCAGTTCGTTTTGGAGCAGAATTGGTGGCCTTCTGACGCGCAGAGGGATCAAATCTTAGGAATCGATACCCCGGTTCAAGTCAACCTGGAGATCTATAAAGCCGGAGATAAATACGTGCTCGATGGCGAATTGCACGGTGGACTCCGGATTGTGTGCGACAGATGCGTTGAGGCGTTTCATCGGGAATTGAGAACCGCTTTTAGGGTGTACCTGGCTCTCCCGCTGCCAGAAGAAGATGAGACAGAAATCGAACTGGCAGAAAAGGATCTGGAGGTGGATTTCGTCAGAGGGGAGGAGATTGAGTTGGATGAGATCATTCGAGAGCAGATCTATTTGTCCCTCCCAATGAAGTCCCTTTGCAGTGTGAATTGCCTGGGACTATGTCCCACTTGTGGAAGCAATTTAAATACGGGAAGTTGTCAGTGTCATCGGGAGCAAGGGCATCCTGCTTTCTTGAAGCTCAAAAATTTGAAAATAGAAGGAGACTAGACTCGGGATATGGCCGTACCAAAAAAGAAGAAATCTAGATCGAGACGAGACATGCGGCGATCTCATGATCATGTCAAGATGCCCAACATCTCTCTTTGTCCCCAATGCCATGAACCCGCATTGCCCCATCATGTCTGCCCCCATTGTGGCGCCTATAAGGGTAAGACCATCGTCAAGAAAGAGGAGGCTTAGGGGGAAAGTTCCCGTGAACGCCACGGGGTGGGATAATGCTCCGAGAGTAACTAACGGGGTTACCTTGGATGCAAATTCAGGGTCCGGGCAATAAACGGCAAGAGAAAGGATTTAAAGAGGAGAATGGATAGGTCGGTAAGGGTAGTGGCTATCACCGGGGGATCCAGAGGCATTGGACGAGCGGTGGCCTTAAGATTTGCCGAGGAGAAGGCCAGGATCGTTATCGTACACTATGACCCGGATGAATCGGCATCCCATGACACCTTGAATTTGCTGACAGAACTGGGCGCTGAGGCCGAAAGTCACAAAGTGGATGTTTCCACGTATGGGGATGTGGAGGTCCTATTTCAAGACATCCTTTCCAGATTTGAGAAATTGGATGTGCTGGTGAACAATGCAGGGATCACGAGAGATACCCTATTGATGAGGATGTCTGAGGATGACTGGGATGCGGTGATGCGGGTCAATCTAAAGAGCGTTTTCAACTGTACCCATGCCGTCATCAGGCCGATGATCAAGCGAAGAGGCGGCCGTATCATCAATATATCCTCTGTGGTGGGACGGATCGGGAACGTTGGACAAGCCAACTATGCTGCTTCCAAGGCGGGAATAATAGGATTTACCCAGACAGTAGCCCGGGAGGTAGCCGCAAGAGGAATTACTGTGAATGCGGTGGCCCCCGGTTTTATTGATACTGAAATGACTGCTTCCCTACCCGACAGAGTGAAGGAATCATTTTTAGAGCAGATTCCCTTGGGCAGAGTAGGGAAACCTGAGGATGTGGCAGAGGCGGTTTACTGGCTCTGTTCTCCTGCGGCCGGCTACATCACAGGGCAGACCATTCATGTGAATGGAGGAATGTTCATGTGAGAAAATAGATGTCTACAAAAACCCTTTGTGTCCTGTGCCTTGGCAAAATCTCCAGAGCCGAGGTTTGGAAGTGGGACCTGCCTCAGGGCGTGGTTCGTGAAGGCGAGCGCGAAGAAGCTGGAGAGCCAAACATGGTTTGAAGAAACGAATGATCCGCCCAATTAGCCATACCACGATGACTTGCACCGTTGGATAACCAAGAAAGAAAATGGGCCATGGAGAACCTTCTAACGGTTGGCATGCAGCGCGACGCCAGAGATGGGGTTTTTAGGAACTAAATAAAATTGAATAATGATGAGGAGGTAAAGGTTCATGGCGGATATCGAGGAAAAAGTGAAAGAGATTATCTGCGAGCAGTTGAATGTATCTGCAGAAGACGTGGTCCCCGAAGCTTCTTTTGTGGACGATTTGGGAGCTGACTCTCTGGACCAAGTGGAACTGATTATGGCAATGGAGGAGGAGTTCGATATCTCCATCCCCGACGAGGACGCTGAAAAGATCGCCACCGTCAAAGACGCCCTAGATTACATCAAGAAGGCCTCGGGCGCATAGGTATTCCAAGGCCGTCGCAGCGAAGGCCTAGTTGGAAAAAGGAGTAAGGTAAAATGGGTAGGAGGGTCGTAGTTACAGGACTTGGAATGGTGACCCCTCTTGGTACCGGTATTGAGAAAAACTGGGAGATGGTGTGCGCCGGGAAGTCTGGCATAGGCCCCATAACGAAATTCGATGCATCTGAATTTTCCGCCCAAATCGCCGGTGAAGTCCTGGATTTCAAGTCCGAAGACTTCATGGATAAGCAGCAGTTGAGAAGATTTGATATTTTTGTCCACTACGCCGTTGCATCGGCACGGATGGCCATGGAAGACTCTGGATTGAAAATCGATCCTAAGAACCAAAATCGGGTCGGCTGCATAACAGGATCCGGCCTAGGTGGCCTGGCAATGCTTGAGCACTATCACAAGGTCCTCTTAGAAAAGGGGGCCCGTCGCATCAGCCCCTTTTTTATTCCTGGCATGATCGCCAATATGGCACCCGGGCAGATTGCCATAGAGTACGGGGCAAAGGGTCCTAACATATCGATAGAGACGGCCTGTGCAGCCAGTTGCCACGCTGTCGGAGAGTCCTTTAGGCAGATCCTTGCAGGGACAGCTGATGCAATGATTACAGGCGGTTCAGAGGCGGTAATAACCCCCTTGGCTCTGGGTGGTTTCTGCTCGATGCGAGCCCTCTCCACGCGGAATGATGAACCTGAGAGGGCCTCACGTCCCTTTGATCTGGATAGGGATGGCTTTGTTATGGGAGAGGGCGCAGGGATATTAGTCCTGGAAGAAATGAACCAGGCGCTGGAGAGGGGAGCCCACATCTACGCCGAAGTGGCCGGCTATGGCCTGTCTGGGGATGCCTATCATGTATCTGCACCGGAACCTGATGGTGAAGGGGCCATCAGTTGTATGTCCATGGCCATAAAGGATGCGGGGTTTAAGCCTGAAGACATTGATTATATCAATGCTCATGGGACATCCACAAAGCTCAATGACGAATCAGAGAACAAGGCCGTGAAGGCTGTCTTCGGAGAGCATGC
>JASFEQ010000044.1:0-17353 GCA_050124735.1 Desulfobacteraceae bacterium
GCATGCCGGTGGTTTTCTGCGAAGGCGGATAAAAAACTGGGCTAAATTAGCATAATCGAATTCGTCAGATCAAGCCAAATGCACTCTGGGTTTCAGAAAGTTTTGACTCGCTACGAAATCCATCTTTAGCAGCAATATCTCCCTGGTTCAAACGGAGTAATGGAGTAATGGAGTAGTGGAGTATTGCAGATTAAAAGTGGTAGCCGCCTATTTTTCTATACTCAGTACTCCAAAACTCCAGTACTCCAAAACTCCAATCCCTTTTATTTCCATATTGACTCATGGCGATTGAAGATTTAAGCTGTTGTTAATTCAAAACAAGAACTTAGCCCGATCCAGCCTTCGTCTTAGGCGGAAAATACCTTCAATAGACTTATTCAGGATGAGGATGCTCAAAGTAACTCCTTTAGGGGGATTAGGAGAAATTGGTCTCAATATGATGGTCATGGAATATGACCATCATATGTTAATAGTGGACGCCGGCTTAATGTTCCCAGAAGATTATATGCCAGGTGTGGATGTGGTCATACCTGATATTCAGTATCTGAGGGAAAACGGAGATAAGGTAAAGTCCATCTTTCTCACCCACGGTCATGAAGATCATATCGGTGCCATGCCCTTTTTTCTCAGGGAATTCAATATCCCCATCTTTGGGACCAATTTTACCATAGAGCTCCTCAAGGAAAAGCTCAGAGAACATAATCTACTGGAACAGGCGAATCTGCAAAAGATAAAGGCAGGGGATGTGACCCCATTCGGTCCCTTTAAAGTGGAATATATCAGAGTCAACCACAGCATTGTGGATGGCGTGGGCCTGGCCATTGACACACCGGAGGGAATTATCATTCATTCGGGCGATTTTAGAATAGATCAAACCCCTGTTGATGGGCGGTTAACGGATCTGGACAGATTTGGGCACTTTGCAGAGCGGGGTGTGCTTGCCCTTTTTTCAGACTCTACCAATGTGGAAAAAGAGGGTTTTACCCTGAGCGAAAGCGACGTAAGAAAGACCTTGGAGGAGCTCTTCCAATCCTGTAACGGGAGACTGATCGCTGCGGTTTTTGCCTCAAACATTTCAAGGATTCAGCAGATAATCAACCTGGCGGTGAAATTCGGCCGGAAAGTGCTGTTCAGTGGGAAAAGCATGCAGGCCAACGTCCGGATTGCGAAGGCTGAAGGGTTAATTCATATACCCGATGATGCTGAAATAGAGGAAAGAGCCGTGGGCCAGTTCCCAGAACATAGAATAGCGATTGTCACCACAGGAAGTCAGGGAGAGCCCATGTCTTCGCTGACCAGGATGGCCCAAGACAAACACAAGAAGATAAGGATTAAAAAGGGCGACACGATAATCCTCTCCTCACGCTTTATACCTGGCAATGAAAGGGCCATCACCACGATCATTAACAACCTGTATCGGATGGGAGCAGAGGTAGTTTACGAAAAGGTATCCCATATCCACTCTTCTGGTCACGCCTACAAAGAGGAACTCAAGATATTGCTCAATCTGATAAAGCCAAAGTACTTCATGCCTATACACGGGGAGTACCGCCACCTTGTCAAACACACTCAATTGGCCATGGAAACAGGAATACCCTCGGACAGACTCCTGCTCGTTGAGAATGGCACCACAGTCTGCTTTGAGGACAGAGAGGCCAAAATCGGGGAACAGGTGCAGACAGGCAGGGTGCTTGTGGATGGGAAGGGCGTGGGAGACGTGGGTGAGTTGGTGTTGAGGGACCGGCGAAGGCTTTCAGGAGACGGGGTGGTTATAGCCCTTATGGTCATTGACGAGCGGACAGGAGAGGTACTTTATGGCCCTGATATTATTTCCCGTGGATTTGTGATCGAGGATCAAAGTGGATTTATACTTGAGCAGGCCAAGTCCATAGTCTCTGCTTTATTGGAAGAAATCGAAAACCCGAGTCACATGGACTGGACAGAAGTAGCGCCCCTCATCAAAAGAAGGTTGAAACGTTTCTTTTATAAGGTTATTGAAAGAAGTCCTCTTATATTACCCATTATTATCCCTGTATGATAATAGGTGGACGGTTCATCGGTTGAGCCCATTCGCTGATGGAAATTCTCTTTTGCCATGTTGAAGTGAGCGAGAGTTACGTTGGGTAAGAAGTCAAAAAAAAGAAACAGATCCCAAAAACATATGGAACCTATCAAGAAGGAGATATGGGGTATCATTTTTTTCCTCATTGCCCTGGTTGTGGGGATAAGCCTCTTCTCCTACCACCCTGCTGACCCCCTATTCTGGCTCAAATCGAGCCGGCCTGCAGAGGCCCACAATCTCTTCGGCACCGTGGGTGCCCATCTGGCTGGCGGAATATTTTTCCTGCTTGGCTTCTCCTCGTTTTGGCTGGTGGCCATCTTTCTCAGCTTGGCTTTCCTCTCTTTTCGCAGCCATACCTTCTCATCACCTAAAAAGAGCATTATGGCCAGCCTATTTCTCATTTTTTCGTTCTCCGGAATCCTGGGTTTACAAACGCCCAGGGCAATCATTTATAGGGGCAGCGAGGTGCTGAGTGGGGGCTTTGCAGGGATTCATATCGCCGAATTTATGAAGGGATTTCTCAACTATTTTGGGGCCTATGTGCTCCTCGTGGCCGTGTTCATCATCTCTCTCATGGTCTGCACCCAAATCTCTTTTGGCTGGGTCTTGTCACGGTTTTCCCTATGGATGGGCGGCATTGTGAGACGGATCAGGGAGCTCTCCATGAAGAAGAAAGAGAGGAGAAGAAAGCAACGAGTAAGAAAAGAAACCATCAAAAAGGAGAGAGTGAAATCGAGACCAAAGGTCACGATTGTTGAACCACAATTGGAGACCGCCAAACAACCTGAACAGGAGACCTTTCCCTTTATGAACGTGGCGGGTAAATTCAAGCTCCCTTCCTTGGACCTGCTCAACGAGCCACCTGGGGAAACAGACACGGAAATCCAGCGGGAAAGCCTGGAGATGAATGCTCGACGTGTGGAGAAGAAATTGGCTGATTTCGGCGTGGACGGAGAAGTGGTTGAAATCCTTCCGGGACCAGTCATTACCATGTATGAATTCAAGCCCGCACCCGGTGTCAAAATAAGCAAGGTTGCCAGCCTTTCAGACGATCTCGCCCTGGCCCTAAGGGCTCCCAGTATTAGGATTGTAGCCCCCATACCGGGAAAGGCCGCCATTGGAATAGAAATACCTAACAACAGACGGCAGTTGGTCTTCCTGCATGAGATCCTTGCAAGTCAGGCCTTTAAGAATTCCACATATCGACTGACGATAGGGCTTGGTAAGGATATCACAGGGGCCCCTGTCATCTCAGACCTGACCAAAATGCCCCATCTCCTGGTAGCGGGGGCAACGGGAACAGGGAAAAGTGTTTCCTTAAATGCGATGCTCAATAGCCTCCTGTTCAAGTTCTCACCCGAGGTGGTTCGGTTTCTCATTATCGACCCCAAAAGGATTGAACTGACCGTCTATAATGATATCCCCCATCTTCTTTATCCCGTTGTCACTGAACCAAAGGAGGCCACAAAGGCACTTCGATGGGCCGTCCAGGAAATGGAAAGACGCTATAACCTATTGTCCGACCGGGGGGTCAGAAACATTGAGGCCTACAACCGCAAAGTAACGAAGGAGGCAAAAAAGAGGCGAGCGCCCGGCCCTGAAGATACAGAGAAACAACTTCCCTATATCGTTGTTGTAATCGACGAACTGTCAGACCTGATGATGACCTCCTCAAGAGACGTTGAGGAAGCGATTACGCGCCTGGCTCAAATGGCACGGGCTGCCGGTATCCATCTGGTTATCGCCACGCAGCGACCCTCTGTGGATGTGCTCACGGGGATTATAAAGGCAAACTTCCCTGCCCGTATCTCTTTCCAAGTCTCATCAAGGGTGGACTCCAGAACCATCCTCGATACCATAGGCGCTGAGAATCTTCTTGGAGATGGTGATCTGCTTTTCCTACCCCCAGGGGTGGGTCGAATAACCAGGATTCATGGGGCTTTTATCGCCGAGGATGAGGTGAAAAGGGTAACCGATTTTTTGAGAGAGCAGATGAAACCGGATTATGACTTCACGCTTCTGAATCACGTTGCCCAAGAAGAAGAGGCATTCCAAGATGATATTGAATTTGATGAGAAGTATGACAGCGCTGTGGACCTGGTCATGCAGACGGGCCAGGCATCCATTTCCATGATACAGCGAAAGTTGCGTGTGGGGTATAATCGGGCGGCACGCATGATCGAGGCCATGGAGAAACAGGGGATCGTGGGACCCTCAGACGGTGTCCGTCCAAGGGAGGTGTTTAGGACAACAGAGGAATAAGCAAGGCGGAAGTGGGAATTCGGAAGGCGGAATATGAAAGAGAGAAGACAGAAAAGGAAAGACGGAAGGTGGGGATATTGAGATCTGCATGCACCTTTCTGTTGTTGCTTTTTTTGTGGCCGGCGAGTCTGGCAACAGCTGACATGCGGCTATCTGAAATACTTGCAGGCATACAGAAACGATACGGAGATTTGCCCGGCCTTAGCATCCCTTACAAACGGGAGATCATCACCCGATCCATGGCCTTGCTCGGCGGATCCATGGACGCAGATATGGCCTCTGGCCAGATCCATTTCAGGGCACCCAAGTTCCTCAGGGTTCAACAGGATACCCCAAAACCAGAAACAATTATCAGCGACGGTAACACTCTCTGGTGGTACGTTCCCCACAAGAACCAGGTCTACCAGTACCCTTCTCACCAGCTGGGCAAGGAGATCCAACTCTTGAATGACATCTTTCAAGGGCTGAGGGCGGTGGAGGAGAGCTTTGATATTATGCTCATGGAAATGGATGAAAAGGGGGGCTATCAACTCAAACTCATACCCAATCCTCCTTGGGCAGAGATCCACCACATCATGCTTTCCGTATCAGAACAGGACTACACCATTCGCAAAGTGGAAACTCATAATCAAATTGGAGGAATAACCCGATTCATTCTTGGAGATCTATCTGTGAAGGAGAAATTCCCTGAAGATTTCTTCAGATTTGTGGCCCCTGAAGGGGTTAAGGTGATCGAACAGGAAGGCTAATCCCGTGAGTATGCCGCATCCCGCTTATCGAGCGGGACGGAAAATGGCCGTTTCCTTAAGGAATCTAGTGGGCCATCACGCGGGTGAGCGTTCGACCCACCTTTTTGAGGCTTTCCAGACTGTCAGCCGGCAGGAAATAGTCCACATAGGGAAGCGCCGTTTGCATCCCCTGACAGATGGGCTTGTATTCCGTGTCACCTGCCACGGGATTTAACCAGATGATGCAATAGGCCTTCTGGCTCAGGAACTCCATCTCTCTTCTCAAAGGCTCCTTTCCGCCCAGATCCCAACCGTCACTCAATATGACCACCACAGTTCGCTTGTTGAGAAGCCTTTGCGCATACCCTTGATTGAACTGATGCAGAGAATAACCGATTCTCGTCCCCCCTGACCAATCGGGAACTTCTTCGGAAATCCGCTCCAGGGCCTTCTCCAAGTCAAACCGTCTTACAAAAGGCGTAATGGGCGTCAGGGAGGTGGAAAAGACAAACATCTCAGCCTTAGACCCCACCCCTTTCAGTCCCATGATAAAGGGCGTCACGAAACGGGCGTAGCGGTCCATCGAACCACTTACATCAACCAAGATGACCAACCGCTTCAGCCTCTTCTTTTTTTTCTTGTAAAACAACTCCAAAGGCATGCCACCCAGTTTGAGGCTCTTTTTCATGATGCGGCGAAAATCCATATCCCCAGGCCTCTTTGATCCCTTGAATCGCCGTGTCGTTGTAAGCCTGAAAGGAGACAACATGTTCTTGAGGATGAGTTGGGCGATTTGCACATCCGCTTTTTGGAAATGGGCAAGATTCTTCCTCTCTAGTCTTGCCACCGGACTGTAGGTCGCCTGTTCAGTGGGCTCCTCCCTGCAGGCATCTTCCTCCCCGCCCTCATCCTGTTCGCGTTGCACTTCCTGCAAGAGCTCCGCACCAGCATCTTCTCCACATTCCTGCTGTGCCTGAGGAATTTCACTCCCCTCTTCCTCTTCCTCGCTCTCAATCCCCTGCCAGTATTCCTCAAATAGCCCCTCAAACAACTCCCATTCCACGTCCGATGTGACCAGATTGGTCCGAAGCACATGGAAGAAGTCCTCTCTATCCGAGATATCTATCTCTTCCATGCTTTTGAGCGAGTCCATAACATTGGACGAAAAGATCTTGAACCCACGATCTTTCAGGAAGGTGGAAAAGGATATGACTTCGCATGTGAGACTTTGATTATCCATAATTATGGCGCTGTTCCAAGATATTCGGCCCGTCTTTCCTGGTCCGCCCAGATCTCCGCTGTAAATCTTTTGATATCGTCCTGATATTTGAGGATACACCCGAGTGTTTCCCTCACCACCTCTTCATCCAGGTATTTCCTCTGCATATTTATTAAGGCCATGGCCCAATCGAGGGTCTCTGAAACACCCGGCTTTTTGAAAAAATCAAGGCTTCTTATATGCTGCATGAAGTGGGTCACCTGTTTTGCAAGCCTTGCTTCGATCTTTGGGAGACGGGTGGTCACGATTCTGTACTCCTTATCAAAGGAGGGATAATCGATCCAATGGTAAAGACACCGCCTCTTGAGGGCATCGTGAACGTCCCGGGTTCTATTGGAAGTCACAACGACCATGGGCTTCTGGTTCGCCTTCAGGGTGCCCATTTCAGGAATGGTGATCTGAAAATCGGAAAGGACCTCAAGCAAGAAGGCCTCGAATTCCTCATCAGATCTGTCTATTTCGTCGATCAAAAGAACAGGCGCCTTTTCATTAGAGCTAAGGATGGCCTCCAGAAGGGGGCGCTTGATCAGAAAGTCGTGACCGTATATGAGGCGCTCTATCTCTTCTTTCCCTGTTTTTTTCTGTTCCTCAAGCCTGATGTGCAAGAGCTGCTTAGGGTAATTCCACTCGTACAGGGCTGTAGAGGCGTCCAGGCCTTCGTAGCATTGTAGGCGTATGAGTTGGGTATTGAACAGGGAGGCCATGACGATCCCCACCTCCGTCTTACCCACTCCAGGTTCACCCTCCAGAAAGACGGGCTTCTGAAGGCGATGGGCAAGGAAGAGAACGGTGGCCAGGGCACGATCCGCAATATAGTGGGCAGCCGCCAGTTCCTCCGCCACTTGTTCTATGGATTCAAAATAGGATTCAGTTGTCATCTCTCACCTTTCGTTTTCCAGATCTCAAATTCCTGTTTTCCATTGTTTTTCAGTTTAACACGAATGATGCCATGAGGCATGCATTTTTTCCGGTACCTCAAATCAGAATCATCCTGAATGTGTCCCCCTCCATCCATGCCGACAGGGCCTGTGGAGCAAGTTGTCCCGCCCCCGTTGAGACGGGATCCCCGCCCGAGGCGGACAAGTCCACTTCGTTTCGAGAAGGGGGGAGCTTCACTCGCCTTCGCCAGGATGTTCTGTGCGGAAGCACGGGGAGGAATGGCGAGAGGCGACCGCGGCGTAGCCCGCAGGGCGAAGCCGGGTGCTACGCTACGGCGCAGTTCCGCTTGGCTTCGCCAATGCTTCACTTCTTCTTAAACAGGGCCTCCAGTGCGTCTTTGGCCTCTTTAGTCCTGTTGCGGCTACCACTTCTACCACTTGCCCCTTTGGCGCCCCGCGGGACATAGTAGTCGCAGAGATTGGCCCTCTCCTTATCGAGAATGCGTTCGCCAGAGACTTCCTTGCATTCATTGTAAGCGTTTTGATCGTAGAAGTTACATTGCTTACAACAGCGAAGATCTCGGTCGCAATGGGGACAGGTATCCTGTCTACTCACCTTCCCCTCAATAGTGACCACATTCCCGCAAAAGATACAATCCATTATCTTTGTTCCTCCTACCCCCATCGAGCATAAACGCTCAATTGGGTGTTACTTGTCCCAGTGAAGTTACCCCAGAGTTCGTTTTGACAATCCCTATTTTCAGAAGTAGAATGGGATTCGAGAACGCAGCAACTTCTGAACGATGGTGTTATGAGTACGACGGCCCCGCATTATACCCTTTTGGATCATACAGCGGATCTGGGCATTAAAGTGCGCGGAACCGATCTGAAAGATCTCTTTGAAGGTGCTGGAAGCGCACTCATGCACCTCATGGTCAGGGCAGAAATTCCAAGCAAAACCACCTCCATGAAAATATCTGTCTCGGGTGAAGACCTGGCTGACCTTATGGTTCGGTGGTTGGGTGAGATCCTCTATCTATTCGCAGGTGAAAATCTCGTTGTCACCTCAATTCGTATGGACTCTGTCTCCGCCTCCCATCTTGACGCTACCCTGGAAACCGTTCCGTTCGAACCGGAGATTCATGAAACCTTAAGAGAGATAAAAGCGGTCACATATCATCAAATCCAAGTCACCGAAAAAGCGAATGGCTGGGAAGCCAAAGTAATCTTCGACGTGTAGGTTCTCCAATGGAAATCAAATTGCAAAAAAGGGACGAATACCGGTGGCTCATTCCCAAGACCGGTGAGATGCGTGTGCCCGGTCTGGTCTTTTCAAGTCCAGAACTCATCAAGGCGGTTCAAAAGGATCAGAGCCTCGTCCAAGTGGCCAATGTGGCTACCCTGCCGGGCATCATCAAACACTCCCTTGCTATGCCCGACATACATTGGGGTTATGGCTTTCCCATCGGGGGTGTAGCGGCCTTTGACATGGAAGAAGGCATCGTCTCGCCCGGGGGTGTTGGATACGACATCAACTGTGGGTGCCGTATCATGACGACCCTACTCAGGGCCGAGGAAATTAGGCCGATGGTAAAAACCCTCGTTTCGGCACTTTTTCGAAACATTCCTGCCGGCGTGGGCTCAAGAGGTTCCATTCGCCTCTCAAAGGCCGATGAACGCAAAGTCGCTGTAGAAGGTTCTGCCTGGGCCGTAAGAAACGGCTACGGCCAACCCGAGGACCTGGAAAGGACCGAGGACCATGGCACCATGGATGGCGCGGATCCCTCAGTCCTGAGCGACAGGGCCCTCAAAAGGGGAATTGATGAGTTGGGTACACTAGGGTCAGGAAATCACTTTCTTGAAATCCAGGCGGTGGACCAGATTTATGACCCCCAATTAGCTCAAGACTTTCACCTTTATGAGGGGCAGGTCACTGTCATGATCCATTCTGGCTCCAGGGGATTCGGCCATCAAATCTGCGACGACTTTCTAAAACAGATGGGCAAACATGTCTCGGTCGAAGGCCTTCAATTACCCGACAGGCAATTGGCCTGTGCCCATCTAAAGTCGGACCTTGGACGCCGATATATGGCAGGCATGGCCTGTGCCGCCAATTACGCCTGGGCAAATCGTCAGGTTCTCATGCACTTGGCTTACGAGACGCTTCTTGCCACCCTTCCCATCAGCCCTAAAAACCTGGGGATGGAACTCCTCTACGACGTATGTCACAATATTGCCAAAAAAGAGCTTCACGAGGTGGAAGGAGACGAGATACCAGTCTGCGTTCACCGGAAGGGTGCCACCCGCTCATTACCACCAGGACACCCAAAGGTGCCTGAAATCTATCGTCACGCCGGTCAGCCGGTCCTTATCCCCGGAGATATGGGGACCTATTCTTTTGTCCTTGCCGGTGCCCAAGGGGCCATGGAACAAACCTTCGGCTCAACCTGCCATGGAGCTGGTCGCGTTTTAAGCCGCAATAAAGCCGTAAAGATGGCAAAAGGAAGAGCCATACATCGTGAACTGGAAGACAAAGGGATTTTTGTGCAGTCCAGGGGCAAAAGAACACTTAAGGAAGAAATGCCCGAAGCCTATAAGGATGTCTCTCAGGTCGTAGAGGTCGTTCACCGAGCAGGCCTGGCCAAAAAGGTTGCCCGTCTCAGGCCACTTGGTGTCATTAAAGGATGACACGCTCTGCAATGATCAGGTCGCCCATACCTCAATGCTACAAAATACCATCCCTTCAGGCTGAGGAAAGCGCTCTATTTGAACCTATTAGCAGTTTGCGTTAAGGTGGTCAACCTAAAAAAGTAGCCCACCATCGAGAGGCGCACAAGAAAAGAGGGTCCTCCTGGCCCTCTTTTTTTTGTGTGCTTTTTACTTGACAGGTCCTGAGAATAGGTTATAAAGATTCTTCTTGTTCCTAAATTCACAAAATAGGAAATTTATATAATTATCAGCAACTAAGGCAGGGTTTTGGTCCTTTTGGACCCACAAAACGATACAAAAAGAAGGAGGTAACGGCATGTCAGACCTAATCGTTCCACACGGCAAAGAAGAGAGGCTCATCCCGCTTCTATTGGAGGGGGCTGAACTCAAGGCCGAAACGGAGAGGGCCAAGTCCCTCAAACAGATTCGAATCACATCTCGGGAGGCTTCAGACCTCATCATGATGGGGATCGGGGCTTTTACACCATTGACCGGTTTTATGACAAAGGCCGACTGGCAGGGAGTCTGCGATAAGTTTACCACTGCCGATGGCACGTTTTGGCCCATTCCTATCACGCTCTCCACGGATGATGAAGAGGTAAAAGAGGGTGACGAATTGGCCCTGGTAGATGACGAGACAGGTACAACCATCGCCACCATCCAGGTCTCTGAAAAATATACCATTGATAAGGACCACGAATGCAAGGCCGTGTTTACGACGACAGACACGGAGCACCCGGGGGTGGAAAAAGTCATGGCCCAGGGCAAATACAATCTGGCCGGTCCTGTGAA
Organism: Desulfobacteraceae bacterium; assembly: GCA_050124735.1. GTDB lineage: Bacteria > Desulfobacterota > DSM-4660 > Desulfatiglandales > HGW-15 > JASFEQ01. The sequence goes on from JASFEQ010000044.1 coordinate 10,711, forward strand.
GGTCTTGAGCGAGAGTTATTACCCTGAGCAGTTCAAAGGCCTCTATCATAGGCCTACCGAGTCCCGTAAAATCTTTGAGGACCTGGGATGGAAGCGGGTTGCAGCCTTGCAGCTTCGGAACCCCATGCATCGGTCCCACGAGTTCCTGGCCAAGATTGCCGTTGAGGTCATGGATGGTGTGTATATACACCAATTGGTTGGCAAGCTAAAAGCAGGCGACATTCCCGCCGATACCCGACTGAAAGCCATCCAGGCACTCGTAGACAACTATTTTGTGGAAGGCACCGTGGTGCAGGGTGGCTATCCCATGGAAATGAGGTATGCGGGGCCGAGAGAGGCTTTGCTCCACGCCTGCTTCCGCCAGAACTACGGTTGCAGCCACATGATTATTGGTCGTGACCATGCTGGTGTGGGCGATTATTATGGCCCCTTTGACGCGCAAAAGATTTTTGATCAGATCCCCGAAGGCGGTCTCAAATGTCAGAACCTGAATATTGACTGGACCTTTCACTGCTATAAATGCGGCGGGATGGCCTCCATGAGGACCTGCCCCCATGGAAAAGATGACAGGCTGCTCCTTTCCGGGACCATGGTCAGGAAGACCCTTTCAGAGGGCGGCGATCTCCCTGCCGAATTTTCCCGTCCCGAGGTGGTGGAAATCCTCCAGAATTATTATCAGAACCTTGAGGAGAAGGTGGAAATAAAGCTGCACGGTGCTGCCACGGGTGATGTAGAGAAGAAGTAACGAAGAACCACATGGCCAAGAAACCACTTCCTCGCAAAGAGGGAGTGGTTTTTTTACGATTTGATGTGTTCCCTTGCCCAGGAGGTCAATTCCCTCAAGGATGTGCCCTTGGGGAAAAATTCCATCACGCCCATGGCCTTTATCTTGGGGATGTCCTCCTCCTCTAAGAAACCGCCCGCGGTGATTGTTATCTGATCGGAGGCTTCCTCCTTTAGAATTCTCCTTATCTCTTCAAACGCTCCAATATCAACGCCAGGCAGGGTGGTGATCCCAATATGATCCACGGACTCTTGTAAGGCGGATTTAACAATGGCCTCCGGCTCCTGCAATTCTGTGTAGATAACCTCAAAACCTGCATCCCCCAAACTCTTAGCCAGATTGAGCAGCGCTTCTTTATGGCCCTCACCCAGTCTCCCGAGCAATATCCTTATCTTTCTTTCCGCCATATCCTTGTCTCCCGAATCAGACCTGTGGTGGGTGGAAACTTAAGCGTCATTAGCCTTGCATAATCTTTCATAGTCGCAATAGGCGCAATCCTTCAAATCCCTTTTCATCTCTCTCAGATCTTGGACCCACCGACTGCGATCCGCCTCATACTTCTTCACCGCTTGCACCATCTCTTCCACAATATCGGTCGGGTGTCCCCCCCAATGGCTTTTAATCAGTTTAGCACCATCTGTAAAGTAAATATAAAGCTCACCCACCTCTTCATCCAGGATGTGCTCCACGGCCCATTTGTAGCAGGCGAGTTGAAGGTTGTAATCATTCTCCTCCATCACTCGATAAGGATCCCTTTTCTCCAGGTCATTGCTTTTCCAGTCAAGAATAACCCACTGCCCTTTGTCCTCGTCCTTAACCAGCCTATCTATGGTTCCCCTAAATTCACACCCTTCAGAAATGGTGAAAAGGAACGGAACCTCCACGTACTCATTCTGCACGCCCAGAATTCTGAGTAACTGTTGGTCGTTAATCGTGGTCTGCAGGTGTTTCAGTGCCTTTTCTTTCAGAACAGTCAGGGTCTCAACATGGAGGCTATGACCAGGCAAAGGCGACTGGGCCAATCGCCCACAAACGTTATTCAGTAGATCCACGTCTAATGGATCACCAAAACAGTGTCTCTCAAGGTATCTATGGATAACATTTCCCATATAGAGGGCTTCCTTAGAGGCATAATAGTCTCGCTCATCGTCTCCTTCTAAGAAACCCTTTTGCATGCCGGTTTCCTCTCCGCTTGAACCTGAAACCTTCAGGCCATTCCCTCTGAGACCCAATATGACGCTGTAGTAAAACATGACCGGACACGTTCTGAACATCCGGATGGATTTAAAGCTGAACTGATAATAGGGCGCCGACCTGACCGGTTCGGTGAGGTCAATCTTTTTGACCGCTTCATCATAATCTCCAAACTGCTTTCGCGTTAGTTTTTTCCCTCCATATTGGACCCCCCTAAACATCTTTGGTTCGGGTTCTTTCCAAATGACGGTGGGAACACTGCCCTTCCCTTCAAAAAAACTCGACTGTTCCCGGGGGAAGCTGACATCAAATTGATAAATGTCATCCAGCAGGTCCATGAGGGTGGCTCTTTCCCTATAATCCTCGGTGGACAGGGGGCCCCTCCCTTTTGCCGCCATGTTTTTTCCCATATGGCCTGTTAAGACGAGATGATTCATGGTCCTTGAACAGCCCACATAAAAAACGCGTCTGTTCTCCGCCATATCCTCCAGTCTATCTCTCCTCGTAAGAAGATAACCTAAAGGGCTCAAGGATCTCCTATAATCCAACTCAGGGATCTCGATGGGCCATATGGGGATTTCTCCCTCCTGATAGTTCCACTCTCCGGCCCGGCCCCTTTCCGACGCATAGAGACGGATGGGCTTACCCACTTGACTTCTCGAGGGAGGCCGGCGGTTCAGGTCAGGAATGATGACCATGGGAAATTCCAGACCCTTTGCCGCATGCACAGTCATCAGACAGATGGGACTCTCGCCCTCAGAAACAAGCAAGGCCTCGCCCTCCTCTTCCTCCTCTTCCGCCATCTCAAGGCAGTACCTAACAAATTCCCGCAAGGTCCCATTTTCCTCAGCTTGAAAACGACGGCTTATCTCTATCAGCTTTTCCATGTTCGCCAGTCTCTGCATCCCGTTGGGATGAGCCGAGTAAATGGCAGTTAGCCCCTGATCCAATATAATGGTTCTGATAAGTTCGGCCATTGTTAAGCGGGTAGAAAGGAGTCGCCAGGACCGGATTTGCTGCCCCACAGATCTTACATCTGGGTTTTCAGAGGAAAAAAATTGCTCAAGGGTGGGTTGCCTGCCATAAAAAAGATCAAAAATCTCCGTGTCAGTGAGGGCAAAAATGGGACTTCTCAGGGCCGCCATCAAGGAGATATGTTGTCTTTCATCAGCAACATAATTGAGAAGCTGGATCATCTCCATGACCTCTTGGCACTGATAAAAACCTTTTCCCCTGTGGACTTTGAAGGGAAGGCCCGCCTCCCGGAGTACATTTTCATAAGTCTTCAGATGGGTGAAGGCGAAAAAGAGAATACCGATGCCCAATTGGTTACTCTCTATCTTTTCTCTGATGTCCGCATAATGCTCATACTCAAAGTTCTTCTCTCCACGCTTTCCAAGGAGACCTTCGATGATATCCACGATAAGAGCCGCCTCCCTTTCCGTCTGCTCTTTTCTTGAGGAGGCGCCTTGCGTCAGATAAAAGGTTACAGAACCCTCGTTTCCCGGGACAGATCTTTTCCCCTCGGGCATGGTGATGGGCATGGGAGCGGTTTCATACGGTTTCAAATCCTCTGCTCCCTTGTTGCTGAATATCTGGTCGAATGTGGCATTTAAGAATTCTATGGGACGACGATCGGTGCGGAAATTGTGCGGAAGATAGACATCACCTGTCAGAATCTTTTCTCTCTGTGAATGGGGCAACGCATCGAAAGCTTTTTTGTGCCTGTTGAGCAATCGAGGGTATCCCGGCTCTAATGCCTGGAGGCGATCGTCCATCACTGGGTCTTGCCAGAACGCGGGAACCTGTCTTCCCCGATTTGACCGCTTTATCTCTTCTGTACCGTGCTCGAAGACCGTGACGTCACCCCCACGAAACTTATATATGGCCTGCCTTTTGTCGCCCACCACAAACAATTTCCCAGGATGCAGCACTTGCTTGCCCAGTTGGTCTCTACTTGAACAGAGCAGACTGATGATCTCCCATTGCACCCTGTTTGTATCCTGAAACTCATCCACCATGATGTACTTGAACGGTCTTTGCACCCTTCTCAGTCCGTGCGGATCATCACCCTCGAGAAAGTCTGTGAGAAAGGAATGACAAAGGGCCTCCAGGTCCCCAAAATCAAGGGCATTTAGCCTCCTTTTTTCTCTTTGATAGCTTTTCAGACAGACCTGAGCGGCCTTGACAAAAGATCTGAGCTGTTTCTCAAATAGGTCGTCAGGTGGAGAAGCACAAAACAAATCAGGATAGAATTGCTCTACCAGACCAACATAGGATATCTCCTTCAGACCATACTTTACCGACAGCTTGGGACTCTTTGGTCTCCTCTCCTTGACCATCTGCCTAAGTGCGTGAAAGAGGTTTGGCACGCCCAAATTGTCACTAGATTCCGCTTCGTGGCTCTGCCAATTCTCTAAGGCGTTAAAAACCTTCTCATAGTAATCCTCCCCTTTCTCCCATTTTCTCAACCCCTCCAAGTAGGGAATCAGACTCTCTTCTTTGATCACGCGGCAGTATTCTTTGAAGACATGTGACTGCCATCCCCTTGTATGGAATAGCCTTTCACTGGTCTCCCTAACCCGCCTGAAGCTGAGGGGATGCTCTAGGACGTAGCGCAGAGCACGAAGAAGGCTGGTACGGCTTCCAAGAGATTGAAGTAGCGGGAAAAGAGCATCCCGATCATTCTCCCATACCGAGGATACCCCCGTCTCGATCGCCTGCTCCATGATGTTTCTCTGTCTTGCGCCCTGGATAATCACAAAACCGGGGTCAATTCCAGATTCCACGGGATGGTCTCTCAAAAGATTGGCGCAAAAGGAATGAATGGTGGAAATCCTGTTCTTATGGAACTGCTCTCTCGCCTCCCTGATCTTCCTTCTGAGACTTTCGTCTCCGCTGCGCCGCGTATGAAGATCCCTGTCCAGTTGGCCAAGCATCTCATAAATACGGCCTTTCATCTCCTCAGCCGCTTTTTCAGTGAAAGTCAGAGTAAGGATGTGTGGAAGGGAGACGGTATCGTCGGTGAGGAGGATAAAGCAGAACCTGTGACTGAGAATCCGGGTCTTCCCCGCTCCTGGACCAGAGGTGACCACCATGTTTCTCTGATAGTCAAGGGCGCAGAACTGTTGAAATGTGAGGTCTTCAAGCATTATGAAATTTTAAGGAATCCTTGGCGCAAGTCGCATATGTGGTTAAACTGAGACCGTGTTGCCATTCGTCATCCCGGCCAAGTCACGCGGAGCGGGATGCGAGCCGGGATCCAGAATGATCTGATTTTCCGAAGTTTTCCTGGATTCCGGGTCTCGCCCCACCCGTATCGAGTACGGGGCTCCCCCGGAATGACGGTTATGAGGGATTTCAACACAGTCTCAGTAATTACAGAGAATTTTTTATCAATTTAAGATTTTACATTCAAGCAAATTGGCTGTAAACAAGGGGACAAACTTATCCATTTGAATTTGCGAGCACAGTCCCTCGCCTTCTGAACGGAGTTTAGTTGATGACCTCGCAGAAAATAGCTTGCCTTATCCTGGCCGCTGGTAGGGGCAGCCGCATGAAGGGTTTTGAAGGGAATAAAACCCTGTTGCCTCTGGTCTCAGATGAGTCGCCCTTCAAAGGAAGTCACCCCATTTTGCTTCATATCCTTAACAATCTCCCTCCAGGACCCAGGGCCATTGTAATTAACTACAAGAAAGAGGATTTAATTCACGCCACCCGATCCCTTGAGATCTCCTACTATGAGCAGCCCCTGCTTAACGGCACGGGTGGTGCCCTCATTGCCGCCAGGGAATTTCTTGAAACTCAGGATTATGATCGGATGATCATCACCATGGGAGATGTCCCATTTGTCAGCAGTGCCACCTATCTGAATCTCGTTGAAGGACTAAAGGCGAACAGCCTGATGGTCCTAGGCTTCCGTCCGTCAGACAAAAAGCAATATGGTGTGCTTGAGATTGACAGCCTCAATGTGAAAAAAATTATTGAATGGGAGTACTGGAAGACCTACCCTGCGGAAAGACAAAGGCAACTACAGATTTGTAATTCTGGAATCTATGCGGCCCGCAAAGATGATCTTGTCCAGTATCTAGGGATCCTGGAACAAAGGCCCCATACGGTAAAAAAAGAGAGACGTGGCAAGCTGGTCGAGGTGGAAGAGTATTTTATTACAGATCTGGTGGAATTGATGCAAGACGATGGTCTAAACGTAGGATATGCTCTCGCTGAGCACGAGCATGAGGTCATGGGCGTGGATGACCTGCCATCTTTGTTAAGAGCGCAGGAGATATTTGCGCTGGAGATAAGGAGGAACGGGGGAACGTGAGGAAAGGTTTGGCCGTACCTCCGTCCCTATGCCACTTTGAGTAAAGCAATGAACAAACCCGTAATCCGACAGATTCCCATCGGTCCCCTTCAGGTGCTCACCTATCTTGTGGCATGTCCACAAACAAAAAAGGCAGTCCTTATTGATCCGGCCGGAGAGGAAGAGAAGATCTCTGCCCTCATTGAAGAGGAAGATGTTAAAGTGAAATACATTCTCAACACCCATGGCCACGCCGATCATGTACTCGCTAACCAAAGGTTGAAACAGAGGCTGTCTGCGCCTACCTGCATGCATGAATTGGATGATCAGTTCTTTTCCCAAAAGGACGCCCGGGAAGAATC
>JASFEQ010000045.1:0-16972 GCA_050124735.1 Desulfobacteraceae bacterium
ATCTTCATTCCGCGGGGTTCCTTTGGTCTTTTTCATCTCAATCCTCCTTTGGTTGGTTTTTTGGCGTTTGATCTAATATATCACCAAAGGTCGACCAAGGGGACCCTGCATAGGATCTATTGTTGACTCCAGACTATCACCAAAGAGTGTAGATTCGCATTGGTAATCGTTAGTTTTTCTAGAGGCTAAATTGCGGTAAGAATTGTGGAATTTTGATCCACCCTGTTTAGCAAAGTATGTATCCGTTCCGCTTCAATTGACACAAAAAAACATCTTTATTAAAATTTTTCCTCACAAAGGTAGGTTCCAACCTTTTATCCAAGATTCGGCTTTTTTATTCTTAAAGGGGTTCATTGAAGGAAGGGGGAAAAATGGAAAGCGGAATAATGCTTCTTCAGCCTTTTGAGTTTTCAGGGATGAAAATAAGGAACCGGGTTGTGTCCGTGCCCGTGGTGAGCAATCTGGCCACTGAAGACGGTTTTGTAACTGACGATTTGATAGAGCGGTATCACCGTATTGCAGCGGGTGGTACGGGATGGATAATCACTGAAGATGTGGTGGTGATATCGAGAAAGAGCCCATATAACCTACGGATATGGGATGATAAGTTTATTCCCGGCTTAAAGAGTCTGACAGATACCGTCCACGAAGTGCCGGACGCAAAGATTGGGATTCAGCTTGGCCATTTCTTAAAGATTGCCATGTCGGGATATCGACAGGAAGTGGAAGATCTCACAAAAGATGAGATCAAGCAAATCGTCGAGGATCACGTTCAGTCAGCGATTCGGGTTGAGAAGGCCGGTTTTGACTCTCTGGAATGGGATGCGGAGAGCTGCATGACCCTTTCCATGTTCTTGTCTCGTTCCGCCAATAAACGGAAAGATGAATATGGGGGCAAGCTTGGAAACCGACTTCGGCTCATCATGGAGATCTACCATGGGACGCGGGAGGTTTTGGGGAATGACTTTATCCTTGGTGCACGAATCAACGGAGACGATCTGGTCTTGGGGGGCAATACGCTTATTCATTCCACTGAGATCGCAAGGAGGCTTTGCGAAGAGGGGATTGATTATATTTCAGTGTCCTGCGGAGGCCAGTGGGAAGACGCCCTACCCACGCCGGAAGGAGAACCCCCTTCTGCCTATACGGGATACTCAGGACTTCGTTGCTGGCCACGGAGGTGGGATCCGGATGGAGCCAATATCTACCTCTCTGAGGGTATTAGAAAAGCCATCCGAAAAGCGGGGTATACGGTCCCGGTGATTACTGCGGGGAAGATTCCCATGCCTGATTTTGCGGAAGAGGTTTTACAGGAAGGGAGAGCTGACCTTATCGGACTTGGCAGGCCGCTTCTATGTGATCCTGACTGGGTAAATAAGGCCATGGAGGGGAAAGAGGAAGACATTGTGCGGTGTATCTATTGCAACCACTGCGCAGATGTGAACGATCTTATGATCCTTACGGACTGCATTCAGTGGCCCAAAGGCTCTAAAAACGCTCCTTCGCCATTCTTGCCTAAGCACCGAAGAAAGGTTGAAATGGAAGCTGACGCCTGAGAGAGGTCAGCTGGCCTTCTTTTCAGCCTTTCTTCTTTCCTCATCTCTAATCTCTCGCCGCAGTAACTTGCCCACTTTGGATTTTGGCAGCATGTCCCTAAACTCAATGTACTTGGGCATTTTGTAGGGTGCCAGCCGCTGCCGGCACCAACTGCTCAGTTCAATTGAACTAACCCCTCTTGCGTCCTCTTTGAGCACCACAATGGCCTTGATCCGTTCGCCTGTCCTTGCATCTGGGACACCCACCACACAGGCGGCTATCACAGCCTCATGGTCCTGTAGCACGGCTTCAATCTCAGAAGCTGAAACCCTGTATCCCTTATACTTTATGATGTCTACACCCCTGTCCACGAAGTAGAGTCGCCCATCGCTGCCTCGCCGCGCGAAATCATTCATGCGATAAAAGACCCTGCCATCTATGGGGACAAAGGAACGAGCCGTCTCTTCCGGCTTATTCCAATAATGCTTAAAAGTGTATTCGCAGCGTACAAGGACCTCTCCCACCTCATTTTCCGGCTTTGGCTCTAAGGTTTCCGGGTCAGCAATTATGACCTCTCTGGAGGGTAAAGGGACCCCTATGGATTCAGGATGAGGCTCCATATCGAAACGAGGTCCGGTGGTGAAGCCCACTTCCGTGGCACCATAGCATTGATAAATGGGTCTGCCAAATGTCTCCTGCCATCGTGCATTCACCTCTGGCGGAAGTTTGTCAGCCCCACACAAGCAATATCTTAGGGACGGACAGTCATAAAGATTTACCCTGTCATGTTCCAAAATCATGCGATAGAGAGTGGGAACACCGAGGAACAGGGTCACTTTGTAGCGTTGGATGGTATCTAAAATGGCATCAATGTCGGGAATGGGCATCAGCATCAGCGGATTCCCCTTGGTCAATGCCCAAGCCATGGTCATGCCCTGTGCCATTTCATGGAAAAGGGGATTCACCATGATCAACTTATCCTCTCCCCCTTCTCCAACATAGCCGTCACTAATTTCGCGGATTTCACTGACAAAGCTAACCACGGCAGAATGATTGGTGGGGACTCCTTTTGGAAACCCGGTAGTTCCGCCCGTATAAAGCAGACGGCTAAGATCAGCCCTCGGATTAATGTCAACCTTTGGTGGAGTCGGAGCGTATTTTTTGATCAGGTCTTTAAAAAGGAAAACCTTCTCACCTTTCTCCACCACGCCGTGAGGGATCTTATCAAACATGGAGCCGGCCATCCGTTTCCACCAGGGGAGGAGATCGGCATAGTTGGTGACTATCATCCCCTTTAAACCGGTTTTGGGGAAGACCTCCCGTACGTAGCCACAATTGGTATCTTGGCAGAGAATGAACTGAGCCCCGGAGTCATTGATAAGGTATTCAATTTCATACGGGGTATAAATGGGGGAGACGGGTACAGGTGTTGCCCCAACCTTCTGGGATCCAAGAAAGCCGACAAGAAATTGGGGACAATTGGGAATGTAAAGCATCAATTTATCCCCATGACTGACACCCAGGTTGTACAGGGCGTTTGCAAATCTATCAATGAGCTCCATCATTTCAGAATAGGTCCAGGTCTCCCCCAAATAGACGATCGCTAGCCGATCGGGATACTTCTCGCACATGCGCTCGATGGCAGCGAATACGGGCTCATCATATACGGTCTTTTCATACTGACCCACCTGTCCGTATATGAGTTCTTGGGACTCAGGCATTCTTCTCTCCCCAAAGCAAGATACGAATCCTTGATTTAAGTCGACGCTATTGAAAAGTCATTGCGAGCCCGCGACGAGCTCGCAATGACGCTTCAGGAAAAAGGCTTAGTTATGTAATAAGTGCTATTCTCGTTTACTTCATCCAGGGTGGAAGCTGGTACTTTCCAGAGGCTATTTTGGCCGGCCAGATGGTCACCCTTTTCCCATCCTGCCATTGCAGGTACTGACCTACCAGGGTCTCTTTGGGGTCGGTGCCATAGATTGCCTGGTGGCTCTTCTTGTCAAACCTCAGTCTTCCGCTTACCGTAATCATATCCGTTTGCTCAATGGCAGGAATGAGCCTGTCTGGATCGAGTGACCCCGTTCGTTCAATCGCCTCTTTTAACATATAAAGAACCGTGTAGCTGGGCGCATTTGCAGCACCTCGAGGTTCTACGCCCCATCGTTTCTTGTAGGCTTTAAAGAACGGTTCGGTTAGAGGCGTGATTTGCTGGCCGGGAAGCGTGCCAGCCTCTCCACCGACCTCAACCAAATGGGACACCTTACCTCCGGTCTGCTTCCACATCCCCGGATCATCTGTGGGGCCGACAAAACCAATGGCTGCTGCAGGTATCTTCAGGTCATGCCATTGCTTTATCATGCCCAATGCCTCTGGTGTGTGATCCCAGATAAAAAGGACCTGGGCTCCGGATTTCTTCACATCACGCAGCATCATGAAGAAATCTGTGGTGGCAAGGGGGTGAACTTCTTCGCCAACGACCTTCCAGCCGCTAGCTACGGCTCCTTTTTTAACAGCACCAGCCGATGCTTTGCAGTGGGCCGCCTCAGCAACCGTGATGTATATTTTATTGAATCCATACGTTGCCTTTAAATTGTTCAGCAGGCGGACGAGATCTTTGACCCAGTAAACCACGTGTCCGCTCAGCCTGAAACTATACTTATATGTTTCAGGATTTTTACCCGTCTTTTTGTGCCAAGCGGGCGTCCAGGTGCCGATGTTTACGATGTCCAAGGTCTTGTATTTGGGGTATAAATCCAGGGCAGCCAGACTGCACTCTGACATACAAGGTCCACCGGCAAGAATCTTGGTCTTTTTGTCCAAAATAAGCTTTTCTATGGCCAGTAGGACCTCACTCGTTGGAACGCCAGGTTCTTCGTCCCGGGTATCTGCGATCTCCAGCTTAATGGGTCGCATCTGCCCTTCCACTTTAATCCCGCCAGCCGCATTGATCTGTTCAGCAGCGAGTATCATGGACCTCTCCCCATTCTGCCCGTATGTGGAAGCGCGGGGAATAGGCGCGCCAATGACAATGGGTTCGGCAGACTCTACCCTGGCACTATCCAGACCCACAACGGATACTGCCAACACAATGATAGCCAACACTAAAAGTCCCTTTCTCATAGCCCATAGCCCTCCTTTCTTTGGTATTTCATGTTATCAATGGTAGATTTTAAAGGAAATGTCAACATTTCTACGAAAGTTTGTCCTGGCAAGGGTCAAGGAATTATCTGGCTTTTTTCCAGTCGTAAGCCCCATCAATAAATTCCAGGATAACGCCATGCATCTTTTTGGGATGTAAAAAGGAGTAATTTCTATTCTTTTCAGCCCAATATTGGATATCTTTGCCGCCTACTGGAACCACCTCACCACCGTTCGCTTTGAATTTCTCGGTTGCCTCATGGGCATCGTCCACATTAAAGGAGACAAGCTGTACCCCTTCGCGACCCTGATTCCTGTTTTCAATCCAATCGCCCACGTGTCCCATCTTCCCCTCTGGTTGAGGCGTCTCTTTTCTTACCCACTTGGTCTTATGACCAGGCCCAGAGAAAACCACAGCTCCTTTATCATTCTGCAATTCATACCACCCCCCGGAAAGCTCGTCCTCCATGATTTCAAGGGTCGTTGGACCCATTGCAAAGCAACTCACATTAATATGGGAACCGGGGTCATGATACCTTTCAACCACCTCCCAGCCGAATAAATTGCAGTAATCCTGCTCCGCCTTGAGTACATCTCGCACTGAAATACAGATGTGATCCACGTAATTGACTTTCACGTTCTCAGTCATTTTATCCCTCCCAATATAACGCGTAGAATGAGCAGCAATTTATAGCGAAAAACTGAAATTTGCAAATATATAGTCGTACTTGCGATTTTGGATCTCTGGTATTTCTTGATTTACTCTTTTGCCTGACGTGTGAGATACTTGCAAGACATCAAAGTTTTTTAGGAGGGGGATATGGAGACAAAAGGAGTCTGTATCGTAGGAATGGGGACCATGGGAAGCCAGATCGGGATTGTCTGCGCCCGGGGCGGCTACGCAACGGCCATGGTGGACACCTCTGCTCAACATGTGGAGAAGGGATTAAACAGCATTCAGTCTTTTCTAAAAGGCCAGGTAAAAAAGGAAAAGATGAAACAGGAGATGGTAGATAAGATTCTATCCCTCATCAAGACTGGCACGGATCTTCATGAGGCCGTGTCCCAGGCACACCTGGTCATAGAGGCCGTTAACGAGGATATTGACCTGAAAAAAGCGGTCTTTAAGGAATTGGATGAGGCGAGCCCTCAGGAGGCCATCTTAGCAAGTAACACCTCGACCCTCTGGATCGCGGAAATAGCCGCTGCCACCGGCCGCCCTGATAAATGCATCGGTACCCATTTTTTGATTCCAGCCGCCCTGACCCCCTTGGTGGAGGTTGTCCGGGGACCGGAAACCTCTGATGAGACCCATGCGTCGGTCATCCATTTCCTCGAGAAATGTGGAAAAGATACGGTGACAGTGGCAGATTCACCCGGTTTTGTCATCAACCGCCTCTATCTTCCCTTGGTCAATGAGGCCTTTTTTGCCCTTGAGACGGGTCTTGCCAGCCCGGAGGAGATAGACAAGAGTTGTACCAAAGGATTAGGATTCCCCTTAGGGCCGTTAGCAGCCGCCGATGCCTTTGGACTGGACATACTCCTTGCCTGTATGAATACCTTTCACCGCGAACTTGGGGACAAATACCGGCCAGCCCCCCTGCTGGTGAAGCTGGTGAAGGCTGGACATCTGGGACGAAAGACCGGGCGAGGAGTGTATGCATACGGGAAGTGATGGAACAACCCCTGGCTCAGAGGAGGCACCTACGCGGTCGGGTGTAAAACCCGACCCTACGGGTAGGGTGGCATTTTACCCGCCAAAGCACCTTGGCGGGTGAACATGCCACCGGCTGGATTGAAGGAGACGTGATGGATTTTCAATTATCAGAAGATCAAAAGTTGCTGAAAGAAACCATGAGGAAGATAAGCCTCAAGGAATTTGCTCCCAAGGCGGGTGAAATTGATGAGCGAGAAGAATTCCCTTGGGACAACAAGGAAATATTAGAAGAGCAGGGTGTGTTTGGCATCAACTGCCCGGAGAAGTTCGGGGGTGCGGGAGCCGGACTCTTATCTCTAGCCATTGCTATCGAGGAGGTGGCTCGCGTGTGCGCATCCACGGCCCACATCATTGCGACGAACGCCTTGGTCACAGACACTTTGAATCGCATGGGAACCCGGGATCAGAAGCTGAAATGGCTAAAGCCCCTGGCAAAAGGCGCCGTACTGGGTGGCACGGCAATTACAGAGCCTGAGGCGGGCTCCGACGTGTCCAGCATAAAGACGACCGCCGCAAAAAAAGATAGGGGATATATAATCAACGGGAACAAAAGATTTATCACACATGGCAGTACGGGAGATATCTTTACTGTCGTCACCTGCACAGACAAGGCAAAGGCACACGAGGGAATCACCCTGTTTGTGGTTACCAGCGACACCCCAGGTTTTGTGCGTGGCAAAAAGGAAAAAAAGATGGGCCTCCGCGGATCGGACACGACTGATCTCATTTTTGAAGATTGCATAGTCCCGGAAGAAAACATGATTGGCGGTTTAGGCGAAGGGTTTAAGATCCTTATGGGCCTCCTGAATCACTCACGTCCATCCATAGCCGCAGAGGCGGTGGGTATCGCACAGGGGGCTCTGGATGCTGTTCTGGACTACAGCAAGGATAGAGTCCAGTTCGGGCAGCCCCTTTCAGAGTTTCAGGGGCTTCAGTGGATGATCACAGACATGGCCCTTAAGGTGGAGTTGGCGCGAACCCTTCTTTATCGAACCTGCTCTATCATTGACAGTGAACCGGAGTCTGCTGAGATCCCTAAGCTGGCCGCCATGATCAAGTGGTTTGCATCAGACACAGCCATGCAGGTAACCACTGATGCGGTTCAGATTTTTGGGGGTTATGGTTATGTAAGAGAGTACGCGGTGGAGCGAATGATGCGGGATGCCAAGGTGACCCAAATATACGAAGGCACCAATCAAATCTGCCGGAACATTGTTATGAGACAACTGCTAGATTAGGAGTTTTTAGCCGCAGACCCGCCGTCGCCAAGGCTATGGCGGGGTAAGCCCACACAGGCGGGCGCAGACAGGAAGGATCGCTTGCAGCCATATGGAGAAGCCTATAACAAGAAATAAGCAAGCGTATTTCTTGTCATCGGCGTATTCATATCCCCCAATGTGATAACATCGGGAGGCCCCATTCCACGAGGCGCTCAAGCTATCCTCCAGTCGATGAGCAAAGAAATCCTGTAAATCCTGTCTAGAACAATTCTCGGTGGCCCTGCGCCTCTGTGAGAGACGTTCGAGACCCTTTTAGGGTCTATCCAATATTACCCGCCACAAATCTCCTTTTTCTGACATCTATTATCCGGTGCATTAAGGCCCATCAATTTATGCCAATACAAGAGTAGATTGGAGCGCTCGTTTCCGGAGCCAATGGTCGCCAGAAGCACGTCGCTCAGGTCCTGAAGGCAGTCTTGTGCCTCATTTTTCAACGCACCAGGCACAGAATCCCTCCCCTCGGGCGAAAATTTCCGATAGCCTATCTTTAGGTTTCGATGGGCGGCGAGCTGTGCCTGAATCAGATAGATCTGGACAGGTTCGTCCGGGGCTACAAGCTTTCTTGCCCCATCTAATATGGTTACGGCATTTAGTAGTGGGGTTCTGATATTCGCAACAAAATCATTCTTTGAGATTTCCTCATTTTCATTTATCTCTCTTAGAGAAATAAAGTGGTGAACTTGATCAATCCTAATAAGTGCAGGCAAGGCTGTCATGAGCGTTCGATCGCGAGGATGAAGCTCATCACCAGGGAGTTCTAATGCCGCGGTAGCGGTTTTCTTTGCCTGCGGATAAAGCCGGAGTCGCCACTGGGTTAGCGCCTTCAGGGCGAGCACATTACCCCAAAGCTTGTCCCCTTTCAATCTGCTAATCTCCTGAGGATCCAATCTATCCAAGCTGATCAAGACACTTGCGTACCCCGTCCGTGCCGCAGCCGAAAGGCTGGCGGCTTCAATATTGGGAACAGGGTTGAATCGCAGAGCGTTCTCCGAATGAGCGGCCTGATTGAAAGCATCCTGTGCCTCGCGAAGGTGATTGATCTGCGCGCATCCAATGCCGGCTACCGCGAATACCAGCGCAAGAAAGAGAAAGGCACAATGCCTATGGGCCATCACATTCTCACATTTCTTAAAAGATTTTGGCATTTTACTTTCCTTCCTTTAGGCCCTCAAAAGACTGACTATAGAGTCATCGCGAGGAGCCCCGCTTAGGCGAGGCGACGTGGCGATCTCATTGAATTTTGAATAAGTATGAGATTGCTTCGTCCCGCATGCGCGGTACTCGCAATGACAGCAATAGCCTTTTTCGAAAACCTTTCTTTATCTTTAAGACATACCCAGTTCCGTGCGCAGTCCCACTTCAAATAACTCGAGGCTCCAGGGTTTGCCCTCATTGATGGCCTTCACTTGCTTTTTCATGAAAGTCCTTAGCTTCTTCACCTTTTCTTCAGTCACACCGGCTTCTGCCAATAGATTCAAAACGGCCTCTATGGTCCCAATGATGACCTCACTTCGAACCAGACTCCATGCCGCCTTGTCATCCTTTTTTCGAAAAATAGAACTGAGAATCGCATCAATGAGCGCCGCAACCATGGTTGGGCCATTGGGCAGTCTTTCCAAAATCTCCTGACGGCGGGCCACCGCACTCAACCCAGCACTGATGATCTGGGAAGCATCGCGTGTGCTCAGGCGTCTGTCCTGCTGCCTTCGAAGAACGCCAACCATGGCCTCTACTGCCACTTTCAGGTTATCGTTAACCTTACCGGAGCGATCGATGACCCAGCCCGGATTGTTGATAAACTCATCAAATGTGGTTTCGAAAACATGGAGCATATCGTCACCCGTAAACTGGGGCTTCCATGTTGCCGCGGGAGGCATGGTGGTGAGACTTTCCAGTACAGTCTTTGCCGCGGTGAGGAGCAGGTGGTTCTCTGGATGCTTTGCCCACTGAGGCCAGAGGAGGTATAGGTTCTCTCCGGTCTTGTCCAGGATCAGGCGTGTCACTTCTGGTAGAATACCTGCTTCAAGAATGGCTTTATGCTTGCCCAGGTCTGAGGCCACTTGAGAAAGGAGACTTTTCAGGCCGATATTTTCTGTATGGAGCAGGAGTTCTGGGTGTTTTCCCAGCGCCGAGAGGCTCGCCCGAATCACCACTTCCAATCCTTCTCTCCCGAAGACCCTGTCCAGATGGCCCTCTGGTTGATCAAGAACAAATCCCAGGACAGCCTGGCCCACATGGCTTACCAGTTCCGACTCTCCAGGCTTCTCGACGCCAAGGAATTCCTTTGGATTTGAGGCGACGAAGTGGCCCCCGCTGGCCAGGACGCTTCGAAAGACCAGTTCAGCCCAGGCTTTGACGCGTTCCTCTCTGTCTTCATTGCCAGCGCCGCCCGTGGACTCACGAATTGCATTGATACGGTTTGCCACATCCTTCACAAGGGCATCAGAGGTCACCGCGATCAACTTTTGATATTTAGGGTCTCCTGAGAGGAATTCACTGTTCTCAGAAACACTCTCCAGAGTGGCAATGAGGAGCCGGCCTGGGAGGTCCACAATCCTTTCTTCAGCAAATTCCTCAGAGAATTTGATCTGATCCAGGCTATTGAAGAGGACGTAAAGGGCTTTTCCATGTCTCGAGTTTTTGTTGAGTGCGCCCTGGAAATGGGCGAAATAATCAACGCCTATCTCAATAAAGGTGCCAGCAAAGCGTCGCAGGAGAGTGGGGTGAGGATCGTTGCCCTTCCTCCACTGACGAATCCTCAAAACGTTTATCAAGTCCTCTGGAATAAATTCGTCAGAGGTCTTTTCAAATTCAAATCCTTTCTCAATGAAGTCCAGAGTCGCAAAATCACTATGCAGAACCAATAGCTCTGTTTTCTGCTCTTCAGTCAGGGTGTTCACTATTTGGGTGATGGTATCGGTTTGCTCGAGCTGATCCTGCAAGTCCTCCAAGAGCTTTGATTCGGGAATGTGGTTTTTGCCAGATTCCTTAAAATATTCCAAGGCATCATACACATCTGATTTGGCCTGGTAATTTGGCAAAGGCAAAATCAGGGAGCGGCGTCGTGTGGCATCCACATAGGCTGCTCTCGCCTGGACGCTCAGCCTAAGCGCGGTTTGAATGGCAAACAGTATGAGATCAGATGAAGCCATGGCACACTCCTCTTTTCTGTTAGCCCTGAATATGACGGTTAGTTCTTGCGCAGGGCACTAGAAACTCCATTCCTATCATCGGGAAGATGCTTCGTAGCATGCGGCAGAGAGGTTGAAAAGTCAATGTGCCATAAATTGGGGTCACATCTTAAATATTAAGTATTTGCTGCTTGATTCTCTTTGTCTTGCCCCGCAGTTTTCTGTTCTGCTCTGTCTCCCTAATGACTTGGTTGTACTTCATAGTGATCGCAGCACCTGATACACCGCCAAAAAAGACCCCCAAATCCCGACATGATATTCCCGAAAGGTCTCTTGAAAGATAGATGGCAAACTCCCTGGCTCGGTTGCGCTTACGGCCTTTTTGTCGTATCTGTTCTTCCTCACAGCCAAATTCGTCGCAGACAGCCCGTAAGATTCTTTCAAGGGAGACCTTCGATTTTAATACTTGAAGTTGGGGGATTTCCTTTTCCTCTTCTCTCATATAAAGAAACTTTTCCTTTACCCACTGAACAAAATCTGCATCACCTAGAATGAAGCCGCCAGCCGCTCGATTAGTAGGATTCTCGAGGCTATCTATGTCAATTCCTTCCACGAATAACTTATAATTCCTGACCGCTTCCCTTTTCTTTCTCCCAAAGTAACCCAGCACTCGTCTAGTCTCTAGCCAATCAAGTGTCTTGGTTTTTCCAATAAAAGCAAGGTAACTACTCCACTTGTATGCCGCTGGTTTTTCCACAACCTTTGCCCGCACTGGGTTAAGATGGATGTAGCGTGAAAGCTCTTGAAGATATTCATCAGCTTCTATCAGTAAGGCTTTGAATCTCCCCTCAAAGAGGTGCCCTCTCCTTTGATGCCTTCTATTGTAGTAAACCGCATAGCTGACGCTGAGCCACTGCATCGCTGCGCTTAAATTGGCTTTAGGCGTTTCAACTAGAAGATGGTAGTGGTTAGTCATTAGACAGTATGCGTGGATGGTTAGGGAGAAGCGTTCGACAGCCTTTCCAAGGTAATTGAGAAACCTTTCTCTGTCTTTCTTAGTCTCAAAGATATTCCCCCCAGCGTTACCACGGTTTATGACGTGGTAATGTGCTCCTGGATATTCTACCCGTAATGGTCTTGCCACTGTGGTTTCCTTTCTTAAAGTTTTTAGACTGAGAATTTAGTAGAGAAGAAAGAGTGATCTGTCAATACTTAATATTTAAGATGTGACCCCAAATCCATCTCCAAATCCATCTCCAAATCCATCTGGTTGATTTTCTGACTGCCATGATATAAGAGTTTAAAGAGATCTGATTTTTTTAAGGTAATTTGGGTGGAACTTATGGCGCAATGAGAGGGAGGATTTTAAGACATGGAAATTAAGACTTTAGGGGTTGTGGGTGCGGGTCAGATGGGTGCAGGCATAGCACAGGTGGCTTGTGCCAGCGGACTGTCGGTTATCATGAGCGACGTTAAGGACGAGTTTCTGGAAAAGGGATTTGCTGCCATTGAGAAAAGCCTCGGCCGCATGGTAAGAAAGGAGAAGATCAGCGAAGACGACCGGCAAGCCATACTGGGCAGGATAGAGGGGACTACCTCAATTGATGATATGGCGAAGGCTGACTTTGTCGTGGAGGCCGCCACAGAGCAAGAAGCGTTGAAACTTCAGATTTTCCGTGATCTGGATCAATTCTGCAAGGCTGAGGTGATCCTGTCTTCCAATACCTCGTCCATATCCATTACGAAAATAGCGGGTGCCACAAAGAGACCGGGAAAAGTCATCGGCATGCACTTTATGAACCCGGTTCCCATGATGAAACTCGTTGAGATCATAAACGGCTTGGCCACCACGGACGAGACCTACCAGACCACTCGAGACCTGGCCCTGAAGTTGGGGAAGACACCGGTTCCGGCCAATGATTTCCCTGGGTTCGTCGCCAACCGGATCCTCATGCCCATGATCAACGAGGCGATCTACGCCCTGTTTGAAGGCGTGGGCGAGGCAGAGGACATAGATCAGGTCATGAAGCTTGGAATGAACCACCCCATGGGTCCACTAGCCCTGGCGGATCTCATAGGCCTGGACACTGTCCTGGCTGTCCTTGAGGTGCTAAAGTCCGGTTTGGGAGATGATAAATACCGGCCATGTCCGTTGTTGAGGAAGTATGTGGACGCAGGATGGCTGGGGCAAAAGACTGGCAGAGGATTTTACAATTATAGGTAGCTCATGATTGCCATAATAGATTACGAAGCAGGCAACTTGACGAGTGTCCAGCGAGCCCTGTCTTTCTTGGGGCAGGACTCGGTCATCACCAGTGACTTATCCGAAGTCATGCAGGCGGAAAAGATCATCTTCCCGGGTGTGGGTGCCGCCGGGAAGGCCATGTCCGACCTGAAAAGGCTGGGATTAGATCAGGCCCTTTTAGAGGCCTATGATGCGGATAAACCTATCCTGGGCATCTGCATTGGAACTCAAGTTATCATGGAATGGAGCGAGGAAAACGATACACAATGCCTCGGCCTGATAAAAGGGGGTGTTCGTCGGTTTCAAGAAGAAATGGTGGATGAGGATGGGAAAAGATTAAAAGTGCCCCACATGGGCTGGAACGGTGTGGCATTTAATCGGGATCATCCACTTTTCCAGGGCGTTGCCCCTGAGAGCGAATTCTATTTTGTGCACTCCTACTATCCATTACCAAAAGAGTCCGGTGCTGTGCTCGGTGAAACGGATTACGGCTCTCGTTTTGCCTCTGTCATAGCAAAAGAAAATCTCTTTGCCGTACAATTCCACGTGGAGAAAAGCGGGAGACCAGGACTAAAAATCTTGTCCAATTTTTGTAAGTGGAGTGGAAAGGAAAATGCTTAGCAAAAGGATCATTCCCTGCCTTGATGTGCGCGATGGGAAACTGACAAAAGGTATAAAATTCAAGGGAAACGTAGACATTGGTGATCCCGTGGAAATGGCCGATTTCTATTATGAGAAAGGAGCAGATGAAATCGTCTTCTATGATATTACGGCTTCCCACGAGAAACGGGATATTATGATCGAGACGGTCCGACGGGTGGCTGCAAAGATCTTTATCCCTTTTTCTGTGGGAGGTGGTATCAGAACTGTGGAAGACATGCGCCAGGTTCTTCTGGCCGGCGCAGAAAAGGTGAGTGTGAATTCGGCGGCCATCAGGAATCCAAACATTATTTCCGAGGGAGCAGAGGCCTTCGGCAGTCAGTGCATTGTTCTGGGTATGGATGTGAAGAGGGTGACACCCTCGGATATGATCCCCACTGGGTATGAGATGGTGATCGATGGTGGGAGAAGGCCTATGGGAATGGATGCCCTGGCGTGGGCTCAGAAGGCAGAGCGTCTTGGAGCTGGTGAAATTTGCCTGAACTCCATTGATGCGGATGGCAGCAAAGAAGGTTACGAGTTGGCGCTGAACAAATTAATAGCCTCCAGCGTGACCATACCGGTAATAGCCTCAGGGGGAGCTGGCGCGCCCGAGCATCTGTTTGAGGTGCTTACCCAGGGCCATGCCGATGCGGCTCTCATTGCCTCCATGACCCACTACGGCACCTACACGATCAAGGAAATCAAATCATACCTGCATAATAAAGGGATCAAGGTCCGCATGAGCTGGTAACGAGGCTGTCGGAAAACGCCCATCTGCCATTCGACAAGCCGTTCGACAGGCTCACGGTCCTGAGCAAAGTCGAAGGACTCATGGCCCTGAGCAAAGTCGAAGCATCGAAGGGCTGCGTTACCCTCATCCCTCGTCACTGCGGCGTACTTCTACATACACCTCTCGCAGATACCGCCCTTTGGCGGTGATTCCTCGGGAATTGTCCGCGCTTCGCTTGGACTCCCCACCCTGCGGGCGGGTCCCCGGTTTCGGAAGGTCTGCATATGGACATTTTCCATCAGCCTCTCAGAAGTGGGTTTTTCGACAGTCTCAACGGGTATCCGAGCACACACAGCCACTAAAAGATCTTAATATTTCCATAAGTTTTTGAAATTCAAACGAAATAAGGGGTTCAGGCGCGATCGGCCGAATAATATTTGCACCTTCAAGAAATATGTGTTAGCTTGGACATTCCACTCGGGAGTGAACACCATGGCGAAGATACTGATTGTGGATGATGAAGAGCACATTCG
Source organism: Desulfobacteraceae bacterium (assembly GCA_050124735.1). Classification (GTDB taxonomy): domain Bacteria; phylum Desulfobacterota; class DSM-4660; order Desulfatiglandales; family HGW-15; genus JASFEQ01. The sequence continues at coordinate 14,956 of JASFEQ010000045.1, forward strand.
GTTCCTGTATTCAGAGGAGCTGTCAGAGGCGGGTTACGAAGTGATCACCGCCGATAGCGGTTATAAGTTGATGGAAAAAATAGAGGATGAAAAGCCTGACCTGATCGTCCTGGATATCAAGATGGTGGACTATAATGGACTTGACCTGTTGCAAGACATCCGAAACAAGTTTTATAACATGCCTGTCGTCCTATGTACTGCCTATGACACATTCAAGGAGGACATGAAATCCATTGCTGCGGATTTCTACGTGATTAAGTCCTTTGACCTGAGTGAACTCAAAAGTAAAATAGCCATGGCCTTGGAAGCGAACGTGGCAGCAGAATAAGCCTGCTCACAAAAGACCTACCAACCTTTCAACAACCGATCCACATCCTCCCAGATTCCCAGTAAAGCTAGACTTATTGAATTTTCTTCAAAAATGTTTCGTTCATTCTTTTCAGGTTTTTATACCTTTTGAGAAACTCGTATTCTGTTTGTCAAACAACCGGGGCTGGCAATGGAGGTCCTAAGTCTCTAGTCTGCAAACGAGCAATTTTCCGCAAGGTCAAGGAAACCGAGGGATTGTGCGGAGGTATACCTTGCGTATGTCGCATCCCGCTCTTCGAGCGGGACGGAAAAGGGCCGTTTCCAACCCTTACTTATGGTATTTTTCTCCGCGTAGTATGGTGAAAGCCCGGTAGAGCTGTTCAAGGAGGAGAAGACGACTCATCTCATGGGTCAATGTGAGTCTGGAAAGGGAAAGGATCTTGTCGGCTTGATCCAGAAGTTCCTGGGACAGGCCCAAAGGGCCACCGATGATTAAGCTGACCCAGCCTCCCGTGCTGGTGGAGAGGCTATCCAACCAGGCCGCCAGCTCTTCGGAGTCAAACGCGTGCCCAGAACGATCAAGGGGTACCCTGTAATCCTTGGGCGCCAGCTTTCGCACGATGGCCTGTCCCTCTGTGCTGAGAATTTCTTGTTCAGGCCTACCTTTTCTGATCTTGGCCGGTTTGACTTCAACCCATTCCACCTGGACATATTTTCGGAGCCGCTCCAGGTAGAAGGATTCTCCCGCTTTGAGGAAGGAAGATCTTGTTCGATCAACGACAATGATTTTCAGCTTGAGCACGTTATTCCACCATTCCCTTCTGGGCGTAGCGGAGCTAACTTACCTACTTTGAAGTGAGTCTTTCGATGAGATTCTCTATGGCTACCGTAATTTGGGCCTCAGCAAGGCGATAATGGTATGTGGATTTGCCAAAGGGATCAATAATTTCGTCCTCAGCCAAACCCCCTGAAGCAAATTTGCCAAGGAGTTCCACCTTCTCCTTTGCCTCTGGCCACTTTTCTGCAAGTGCTTTCTTGTGGTTCTTCTCCATGACCAGGATATAGTCTGCCCAATCCACATCTTCCTGATTGATCTGCCTTGCTTCGTGCCTTTTGACGCGAATTCCTTTTTGCAGAAGATGCTCAACGATCTTCGGGTCGGGAGGATGGCCAGGGTAGGCCCAGATGCCAGCCGATGAGACAGAAAGGTTGTACAGGCTATGCGTCTCTATCTCCTTTTCAAGTAGCTTATGGGCCAAAAAGCTTCTACTTACATTTCCACTGCAAACAAAAAGGATATTCATGGGTCTATGAATTTCTGTTGTTGAGGCTGTCGGAAAACCCCCATCTGCCATTCGACAAGCCGTTCGACAAGCTCACGGTCGATGCTGAGCAATGTCCAAGCATCGAAGGGCTGCGTTACCCTCATCCCTCGTCACTGCGACGTACTTCTATGTACGCCTCATTCCTCGGGATTTCGTCCCGCAGCAAAGCCTGCGGGATGGTCATTTTCCATCAGCCTCTTAGAAGCCTGTTTTTGACAGTTTTCTTAGTTGGCAATAAAGATTGAAACGGATATTACCCAAACGAGCTTAGTGGTCGGAAATCTATCCAACAGGTTTCAGGTCAAGGATTTTTGCGATTTCTTTGGTCATCTCGCGAACAAAATCCCCCATCTCTTCCTCCTGGAGGGGCTTCCCAGGTTCGG
>JASFEQ010000046.1:0-16853 GCA_050124735.1 Desulfobacteraceae bacterium
ACCTGAGAGGGTTCAAAAAGCTCAACCATTGAACAAACAGGGGCATATTGGCGATGGGAAAGACAAAACCACTGAGCATGAAGAAAGGAAGCATAAAGAAAAATGTGGTCATCATGGCCTGTTGCTGAGTGGCCGAGATGGTGGATATGAAAAGCCCGATGCCCAGCGTGCTCAGCAGAAAGAAACAGGTACCCACAAAGAGAAGGGCCACATTTCCCTTGAGGGGAATGGAAAACCAGAATATGGCGAAGACGGTGACCATGACCATCTGGGCCACTGCAATGATGCTATAGGGGATGGTTTTACCTACGATCAGTTCTATGGGTCTTATGGGGGTGACGATTAACTGCTCAATGTTCCCCGCCTCCTTTTCCCGGATAATGGCCATAGAGGTGAAGAGAAGGGAGATGATCATGACCAAGACAGCTACAATCCCGGGCACATAGAAATTCCTACTGTCAAGATTGGGATTATACCACGTCCTTACACGGGCATCGATTTTGCCGTATTCGAGCCTTTGGTGATAAAGCTCCCTGATCAGCTCCTCGTTGAGCCGATTCAAAACGATAGACGTATAGGCTATTCTGATGGAGGCCATATTACTCATACTACCATCGACCAGGATCTGTATGGGTGAAGTTTCCTTTTTCCTAATACGCTCGCTGTAATCGGGGCCTATCTTCACCCCCAGGTCCACCTTTCTGTTTAAGAGCATCTTTTCCAGGTCTTGGGCGCTCCGGAGGTAGTGGGTGACGCGGAACGTCTTGTTGGCATTGAATGCATCAATTAGTATACGGCTCTCTTTTGTGCGCGACTGATCAAAGATGGCGGTCCGGATATCCCGTACATCTGTGGTCACCACATAGCCGAAGATGAGCAATTGCACCAATGGTGCTACAACCAGAAGGGGTCTATTCTTCTTGTCTCTAAAGAGCTGTATGAATTCCTTGCGGATCAGTTCTCGAACCCGGAGCCAATTCATCTCACATGCCCTCTCTTTTTAGTAAGGCAAAATTCATGGCTGCCAAGAGGAAAAACATGAGTCCCAAAACGAGATAGCTCGGCCAAAGATTAGGTAGACCCAGATTTCTCAGATACAGCCCATTCAAGATATCGATGTAGTAGGTGGCAGGGACCACATAGGTGACAAGCTGCAGAAGTTTGGGCATGTTTTCCACAGGAAAAACAAAATCGGAAAGGAGCAGGGAAGGCATGTAGGTAATCAATATGGCCATCTGATTGGCTACCAGTTGGGATTTTGTGGCCACGGATATGAAAAGCCCCAAACTGAGAGCGACTGACAGATAGATGATTGAGGCCAGGATCATCAACCAGAAGCTCGACTTCATGACAACCCCGAATAGGACCTGTCCCATGAAAATTGAAACAAGCACATCGATCAGTGCGATGAAGAAGTAAGGGATTGCCTTTCCCATTAAAAATTCAGAGGCTCTTATGGGAAGAGACAGTATGGTCTCCATGGTCCCATTTTCATATTCACGGGCTATGACAAGGGATGTGAGCAGGGCGCCCACGATCATGATGATGATGGCAATGATTCCAGGAACAATGAAATGGGTGCTTTCCAGATCCTCGTTAAACCAGACCCTTATTCGTCCCTCAATGGGTGCTTTTATCTCCCTCATCCCTTTGCGGTTGAGGAAATCAAGGAGACTATGGTGGTTGTAGTCTTCCACAAAGGCTGTCATGAAGCCCCTCGCCTGACTGGCAAAATTTGGGTCACTGCCATCCAACAATATCTGCAGCTGGGTCTCACGATCTGCTTTAAGATTTCCTGTCCAACCTGGCTGGATAATCACGGCCATGGTTGCCCAGCCATGATCGAGATATTTTGTTGCAGTGCGGGTATCCGGAAGGGTGTGGATCACATCAAAATAGAAAGAGGCCGTCAGTTTTCTGCTGAAGTCCCTGCTCAGTTCTGTTTTGTCATGGTCCACAACCACCGCTCTGATATTGTCCACGTCCAAATTGAGGGCGTAACCGAACATGAGAATGAGTAGCAAGGGGATAAAAAAGGCCAGATATAGGCTCCTGAAGTCCCGGATCAGGTGGTAGAATTCCTTGCGAGCAATGGCCCTGATATGTATTAGACTCAATGGTCCCCTCGAGACATCAATTGGATGAAAACCTCATTCAGATCCGCCTCAGGACGCTCAGGAAATACCTCTCGGGTAATCTCAGATGGGCTGCCGGAGGCCACGATCTTTCCCTCGTTGATCATAACAACCCGCTGGCAGTTGCGGGCCTCGTCCATATAGTGCGTGGTCACAAAGACCGTCACCCCTCGCCGTGCCAAAAGACCTATGAATTCCCAGAAATGCCTCCGGGTGATGGGATCCACCCCTGAGGTGGGCTCATCCAGAAACAGGATTTTGGGTCGGTGAAGCAGGGCACAGCCCAGAGCCAATCGCTGGCGCCAACCTGGGGGTAATTCCCTGGTGAGCCGATCCCTCACATCCTGAAGTCGCGTCATCTCAAGGACCCATTCAATTCTCTCTTCCCATTGGTCAGATGGCACGTTATAGATGCCCAGGTAAAAGCGCACATTTTCAAAGGGTGTCATATCCTCATATAGGGAGAATTTTTGAGACATATACCCTATAGACTGCTTGATTCTCTCCGCCTCTTGGAAAAGGTCATACCCCGCCACATGGCCACTACCCGAGGTGGGGGTGATGATGCCGCATAGCATACGGATGGTGGTGGATTTACCGGCCCCGTTTGGGCCCAGAAAGCCAAAGATCTCCCCCCGCCGTATAGAAAAAGAGATCCTGTCAACAGCCACGAAACGACCAAATCGCTTTTCCAGGTCTTTTACTTGAACCGCATCAGAGTCTGAAACGATCATGGACTAGTCCCTTATCTACGGCTGTAATGCGATGGACCAAGGCCTCTTCCAGGTCGGAGAAGTGGGATTGAATCTCCGTTGGGCTGCCTGTATCAAGGATCTCAGAGCCATGCATGAGGGCTAAATGGTCACATTTCTCTCCCTCATCCAGATAGGCTGTCGCGATGAGGATCGTCATGCCCTGCCGCCGCATATCCAGAAGGATGTCCCAGAACTCCTGCCTGGATACGGGATCCACACCGTTGGTCGGCTCATCCAAGATGAGCACCTTGGGTTGATGGACCAAGACACAGGCCAAACCCAGCTTCTGCTTCATGCCGCCGGAGAGATCGCCGGCGGCTCTGTCAATAAAAGGAAGAAGATTGGAAAACCCCAGGTAACGCTCTCTGCGCTCTTTTCTTTCAGCCCCAAAAATGCCAAAAATATCCATGAAAAACTCCACGTTTTCACCCACGGTGAGATCCCGATAAAGGCCAAAACGCTGTGGCATATAACCTATAAGAGGCTTGACCCTGGTCTTTTGGGAGGCCACGTCTATGCCGTCAATGAGAATTCTTCCTGCCGATGGTCTGATCATGGTAGCCACCAAGCGAAGCAGGGTAGACTTTCCCGCACCATCGGAGCCCACGAATCCGAATATGCTCCCCCTTTCCACCTGGAGGTTTACATCAGTGACGGCCTTGATCGCGCCAAAGCGCTTGGAGACGTTCTCGACTTGGACGAGCGTTCTTTCTGCTGGCGGGAAATTGACGGTCTTGGACATGGGTTTAACGGAGCCAGGCATCGGCTGGCATACCTGACTTCAGTTCCAAACTTGGGTTGGGAACGGAAACCTTGACCAGATAGACAAGCTTGACCCGCTCCTTGCGGGTCTGGATGATCTTCGGCGTAAACTCCCCTTCGGGAGAGATAAATGCCACCCTTCCCCAGTAGGCCTTATCAGGAAATGTGTCCACCCTCACCTCCACTTTTTGGCCTGGCTTCACTTTCCCTATTTCCGTTTCATCAACAAATATCTTCAAGTCAACAGTAGCCAGATCTGAGAGTGAGAGAATCTCACGCCCGGGAACAACCACCTCACCTGGCTCCACGTTCCGACTGGTTATGATCCCTTTAAAAGGGGCCTTCAATTGTGTGTATCTCAACTGCGTCTCAGCCAGGCGAACCGCAGCCCTGGCCGCCTGCGCCTGGGCCCTGGCCACTTCCACATCTCCCTTGGCTGCATCGATCTTTTTGAGATTGCTCCTGGCCTGATTCAGGACGGCCTCTCCCTCGGCCAGTCTTGCCCTTGCAGTTTGAATGGTCTCCTTTCGAAAGCCCTCCTTTATGAGATCGTACTTCTCCTTAGCGCGTTCATATTCTTTGGTTGTGGTCTCGTACCTCAGCGCAGCCGCATCGCGTAGGGCTTCCGAAATTATCTTTTCACGAAAGAGTCTCTCATGCCTTTTCTTATCTCTTTCCGCATCTTCCATCGTCACCTTGGCGGAAAGATAAGCGAGTCGCGCCTGCTCGATATCCTGTGAACGATGGCCCGCCTCCAGCTCATGCAATCCTGCCCTGAGGGCCTCAACACTCGCTTCAGCCCTTGCAACTTCGGCTGGCAGGATCATCTGAGAGATCTCCAAGACCAACTCCAGTCGCTCCAAGTTCTTGATTGATGCCTCCAAGTTTGCCTTTGCCTGCTCACAGCGGGCTTCAAACTCCGAGCTCTCCAATTCAGCCAAGAGTTGATCCTTTTCCACCCCCTCGCCCTCATCCACAAGGACCTTAACAACTCGACCGCTCACCTGAAAGGCGAGATCAGACGTGGTCGCCTCGACGGTGCCCGAGTAGTAGAGCTCCCTGAGTTGGACACTTCTTTGCCCAAAATAGACCAGTGTGCCAACACCCAAGAGGACAACGACAAAGATGACAATAAGGATGCGTTTCTTCACTCTAATCTCCTTAGGCGGACCATTTGCCTAGTCGCCAGGCTTTATTTTTTGACCGCTCGCAATAGAAAGTTTTCGATTTTATCAGCTATACCCTCAGAAATGAGAGCATCCAATTGCTTGAGCATCTCGGGTGCCTGGCTCAGTTTAGCCCTGACAGTCTCCAGGTTTTTGTGGAAGATGAGGGGACCTATGACCATTGGGTGTAATATGAATGGGTTTACATCTATAAAGACGCCTTGGAGGGATCCTTGTTCAAGGATTTCTGTCAGCATACCGAAGATACGTGCAAAGTCCTCAGTCACGACCTCGGGAAAATGGCGCCCACCTAAGGCGAGTTCCCGCATCATGATTTGAGGGATATGGGGATGTTGGTCCAGGGTAAATGCAATGTTGTGGATGTAGGTTTTGAGTTTTTCCTCTGGGCCTTGCGATTCTTTTATATTATTGGCAATTCGTTTGCCCATATCGGCAAAGACATCATGGATCACGCGTGTGTAAAGGGCCTTTTTGTCGCCGATATGGTAATAGATGGTGGCCTTGTTGACCCCGGCACGCCTCGCAATCTCATCGACTCGTGCACCCGCAAACCCAAGCTCTGCAAAGACTTCGGTGGCGGCGCCGAGAATTCGTCGGATCGAGTTGCTTCTCTTCTCTCTTAGTGCCTTGTTTCCCATCCTTTTGCTCCTATGCAGAGACAATAACCTCAAGCCAGCCATTCAACTAACCGGTTAGTATAACTATAAGGTTAGTATAATAGGTGTCATGGTTTTGTCAAACACTTTAGGAAAGTATAGACAATATCAATGCCCCTTGATATGGGACAGCGGATGAAACTGGCCGTTCTTAGGGAACGCAGGAGGCCTCCAGATGCTCTTGACCAGAAAACCCTCCCTTTCTACTAAGATTTAGGAGGATTGTTGCCCACAATGACACAGAAAATCTTGCTGGCATGGAGTGGGGGTAAAGATAGTGCGCTGGCCCTCTACGAGATCAAAAAGAGACCAGATCTTGAGATCGTCTCGTTGATCACAACCATCACAGAGGACTATGATAGGGTAAGTATGCACGGCGTGCGGCGGGTGCTATTGGAAAGTCAGGCGGAATCGCTGGGCATTCCCCTTTACAAAATATTCATTTCAAAGAGTTCGTCTGATGAAGAGTATGGCCACAAAATGAAAGAGATGCTAACCCGCTTTTCCAGTTTGGGTGTAAGTTCTGTGGTCTTTGGAGACATTTTTTTGGAAGACCTGAGAAAATTTCGGGAAAAGCAATTGTCAAAAGTGGGTATGAAGGGGATTTTCCCTTTATGGAAAAAGAATACCCTTGAACTGGCTCACGCGTTCATAAACTTGGGTTTCAGGGCTATTGTCACATCCACGGACTCTAAGGTGCTCCACAGGAAGTTTGTGGGTCGGGAAATAGACGAAAAATTCCTGGCTCAGATTCCTCCCTCCGTTGATCCTTGTGGTGAGAATGGAGAATTTCATACATTTGTCTTTTCAGGGCCCATCTTTAAAAAGAGGCTGTTGTTTCGCGTGGGTAAAGTGGTATTGAGAGAGAATCGGTTTTACTATTGTGACTTAGAGCCCGTTTTAGCGGCTTAGTCATCTGGGGCTCCACCGCAATGTTGACTCCGAACTCCGGAAGGAATATGCTGATCGGGTTTTGACTCCACGAGGGTTTGGCCCAATTGTTTTGATGATTTTATGCCATGATTAGGTTTACCAGCCCATGAAACTGGGAATCATAGGACTTCCCCAGTCGGGAAAATCCACCATCTTCGCCGCCCTGACAGGTGCAAGGGGTGAGGGCAAGGCCCTGAAGACATCTCGCAAGGACCAAAGGATTGGGGTGGTCCGGGTGGCGGATGAAAGGGTGGATTTCCTGAGTAAGATCCTCAAGCCCAAAAAGACCACCTTTGCCAGCGTGGAATATTTACTCCCCTCCGAGATCGCCACGGGCGCAGCCGCCCAACCGGAGAACGTGATCTGGAGCCAGGTTCGGGCCTGCGACTCTCTGATCCACGTGGTCCGGAATTTTCAAAGTGCCGGAGGAATGCCACCCTCCCCAGAGGAAGACTTCTGGCGTCTTGAAGAAGAGATGATTCTCTACGATTTGATGGTTGCAGAGAAAAGGATTGAACGCGTTGAACTGGACGACAAGCGAGGCAAGAAGCCAGATAAGGAGGAGTATTCACTGCTCAAGTCCTGCCAGGACGTATTGGAGAATAGCCAGCCGCTGCGTACAAAAACTGAATTGGCATCAGCACCTGCCCTGAGAGGTTTCACTTTTCTTTCAGCCAAGCCCCAGCTTATCATCATCAATAATGACGATGAGGACGAGGCCATACCTGAGTGGAAAGCCATGCCTGAAAGACTTGAAATGCTCTTGGTCAGGGGAAGGCTTGAAATGGAGATTGCTGCCATGTCTCCGGGCGAGGCCGAGGAATTCCTGGTCGCGTATCATATCGAAAAATCTGCCCTTGACAGGGTCATAATGAGTTCATATAGCCTGATGAACCTCATCTCCTTTTTCACGGTGGTACATGATGAGGTAAGGGCATGGACCATAACCAGCGGCTCCTCAGCCCTCAAGGCGGCAGGGACCGTACACTCTGACATGGAAAAGGGTTTTATTCGCGCCGAAGTCCTTTCATTTGAACTTCTGAAGGCCCATGGCTCCTTTCAGGAGGCCAAAAAGGCAGGGGACGTTCATCTTGAAGGGAAAGAATATGTGGTTCAAGATGGAGATGTGATTAACTTTCGGTTTAATATTTAAAATATACAGCGTCCAGTTTGAGATCACATGTTGGTCGTCTCCCTGCCCTCCCCCTTGGAGACCCTGTCATAATGTCATTGCGAGGGAGTGAAACGACCGAAGCCTTTCGGCCCCGAGCACACGGCCGAGAGGCAATCTCATAAGACATCGAAAACAAAAGATTGCCACGCTCCCTTCAGGGAGTTTACCCTGAGGTTCTCGAAGGGCTCGCAATGACCAAAAGGGAATTGCGACAGAACCTCTTCAGGGGGAGGGTGTGAAAACGGTTTCACCGGCTAAACAGGCAAACGGGAAAACCTCTATCTCAAGGAGCTAGTTATGGACAGGATAAAGGTGGGAATTATCGGCGCTGGTGGATATGGGGGCTGTGGTGCCATTGAGCTGCTGCTTGGGCATCCAAAAGCAGAAATTGCTGCGCTCATAGACAAACAGGATGTGGGAAAACCGATCAGTGTGCTTTATCCCCATCTTAAGGGCTTCTGCGATCTGCCCCTTCTGGACCCGAATGATTCGAACCGGCCGGACGATTTCCACGTGGTCTTTTTTTCCACTCCCGATGGTGTTGGACAGAAAGAGGCCCCTTCATGGTTAGATAAAGGCATTAAGGTCATAGATTACAGTGGGGATTTTCGCTTCAATGATTTTGAGACATACAAGGGTTATGCGGCCAGGATAGAAAAGAAGGAAGAACATGACTCTCCCGACCTTCTGCCCCAGTCCGTCTATGGCCTGGCAGAGTTACACCGGGATGAGATTGCCAAAACAAGCCTGGTGGGCAATCCGGGATGCTTTGCTGTAAGCTGTATCCTGGGTTTGGCTCCTGCCCTAAAAGGGAATCTCATTGAGCCTGAAACGATCATCTGTGACGCAAAAACCGGGGTTTCGGGTGCTGGAAAGACACCCTCCCCCACCTTCCACTATCCCGCCCGTTACGAGGCCATGAATGCATATAAGATTTCAGGGCACCAGCATGTTTACGAAATCGAGCGTGAACTGGGCCTTGTTGCGGGTAAGGAGATTAAAGTCACTTTCACACCTCATGTGGTCCCTCTGAGCAGGGGTATTCTTACCACCATCTACGCTCAGATAACGTCCGGGCAGGACGTTGAGACCGTTCGAGATACCTACGAATCCTTTTACAAGGACGAGACTTTTGTCAGGATCTTTGGGCCTGCCACACCCCAGAGTAGCATGTATGTCCGCGGCAGCAACTTCTGCAATCTCTCGTTAAACGTGGATGAGAGGACGGGGAAACTCATTGTGGTGAGTCTTATCGATAACCTGGTAAAGGGGCAGGCAGGGAGTGCTGTTCAAAATATGAACATTATGTTTGGGTTAGAAGAGACGGCAGGTCTTCTACGTCCGGGCCAATATCCTTAGGTGACTTTCGAAAAACCGGCTTCTGAGAGGCTGATGGAAAATGTTCATATGCAAGGCTTCCGGAATCCCGAGGAATGAGGCGTACATAGAAGTACGCCGCAATGACGAGGGACGAGGATAACGCAGCCCTTTGACTTTACTCAGGGCCATGAGTCCTTCGACTTTGCTCAGGACCGTGAGCCTGTCGAACGGCTTGTCGAATGGCAGATGGGCGTTTTCCGACAGCCTCTAGGCTATTTGATGCAGACCTTTCTGACCTGGATGAGATCCGTTTCGCCATTGAAAACTTTCCTGATCCCATCCTGCATAAGGGTAGCCATTCCATCCTTGATGGCTTGCTTTCTCAAATCTTCCATTTTGGCCCTGCTCTGTATCAAAGTCTTCATGTCGTCGGTCCCCACAAGGAGCTCATGAATACCGGTCCGGCCCCTGTATCCCGTGTTTCCGCAATTGTTGCATCCGTTGGGTTTGTAGAGGAACAAGTCATTGTCATAGGAGATTCCCAGGGCGTCGAAATCCCCTTCATAAGCCCTGACCATGTTATCAAATTCCTCTTGGCTCGGGTGATATTGCTCCTTGCAGTCCTTGCAGAGGGTCCTTACCAATCTTTGGGCCAGTACACCCAGGATGGCATCGGCAAAATTGAACGGGTCCATGCCCATATCCAGGAGTCGGGTTACGGTCTCAGGAGCGCTATTGGTATGAAGCGTGCTGAAAACCAGGTGGCCCGTCAGAGAGGCCTCGATACCCGTGGACACGGTCTCATGGTCCCGCATCTCGCCCACCATGATCACATCAGGGTCTGCCCTCAAAAAGGCCCTCATGGCAGTAGCAAAATCGAATCCGATTTTTGGATGGACCTGGACCTGACGCAGGCCTTCTTGGCTAATCTCCACAGGATCCTCAGCTGTCCATATCTTTGTCTCAGGCTTGTTGATATAGCGTAGCGCAGCGTGAAGTGTGGTGGTCTTACCGCTTCCTGTGGGTCCCACCACGAGGACGATCCCGTAAGGCTTGGATATCATCTCGACGAAAGAGCCATAGGTGCTATCACTCATCCCCATTTTATCCAGGGGGATGGGCTCCCCGCTCGCCAGGAGTCGCAAGACCACATCCTCATTTCCTCCTGCCGTGGGAATGGAGGCAACACGCAGTTCGATATCAAGGGGAGCGTATTTCTTGAACTTGATCTTTCCATCTTGAGGAAAGCGCCTTTCGGCGATATCCAGTTCGGACATGATCTTGAGTCGCGAGACGATGGCTCGTTTGTAGGTATAGGGGATGGTCTGATAGACCTGACAGGCGCCGTCCACTCTGAATCTGATCACCGCATTGGCCTTCCCTGCCCGTGGCTCAATGTGGATATCCGAGGCGCCCCGGTTGTAAGCGTCCATGACCGTCTTGTTGACCAACTGAACAATGGCCGAGTCCTCTTCGCTTACCCCCACCAGATCATCCTCATCATCCTCTTCGGAGACGTCTAGCTTTCCGAGAATGTCTTCGATGCTTCCCTGGTCCTTTGTCTTCACCCCAAAGAAAAGGTCGATCATCCTGAAGATATCCTCTTTGAGGGCGACACAATACTCGTATTGCTTGGCTGGAATCAGCCGGCTAATAACGTCCCTTGCAGGAAGGTAATCGGGGTTTTCCATGGCCACGACAATTTTGTTGCCCGACCGTGATAAGGGAACAAAGACGTTCTTCTTGAGGAAGTTCATCTTGAGCCCTTTCAGGAGCTCACCTGGAATCACCATCCTTTCGTCATATGGGACGAACTGGGTCTTGTAGTATTCAGAGAGGGACTTTCCAACATCCTCCTTTGATACATTGAAATCGCTCATGAGGACCGATTCCACCTGTTTCTTGGACTTCCTCGCATTGATCATGGCCCGTTCCAGGTCTTTATTTGTAACGATGTTGTTGGATATGAGGTGATCAAATTTGGTGGGTTTGGATTTTTTGGCCAACTTCTGGTTATTGAAAAAGGCTACACCCAGGACCCTGGCGATTTCAAGAACGGAGGATTGGTCTTCGAGGGTAAAGTTATTCCCCTTTCTTTTGTTGATTAGCTGAATAACACCGAGGAGATACCTATTGAAAGTGATGGGTGCCACCAAGACCTGTTTCGTCTTGTAGCCCGACTTTTTGTCCCAGCTCCGGTCAAAATTTAGATCCTGATTTATTCTCTTAACTTCCTCATCATCATAGGCATTACTAATGTTGATTACTTTTCCAAATGAGGCACAGTATCCAGTGATACTATCATTATTGATGGGGACCCGAATCTCGTTGACCTCACCGCCGGTCTTAAAACGGGAGACAACCTGCCTACTAGCCCCATCCACCACATAGACAGTGATCCGATCGGCATCGAAGAGGGCAAGGATCTCATCTTGAAGGTTGTCAAGGATATCATCCGTATCTTTAGCCGAATGGATCTTGCTGGTGATAGTATTTAGTCTTTTTTGAAATTGGAGCTGTTCTTCCAGAGATTTTTCAGACCGGCCCGGTTCTTTTGCAGTGGCAGCCATAGATAAGTTCCCCAAAACCCCCCTTTTGAGCTAAATCTTATATATTTTAAACGATTTACAGAAATTTGCAACCTATTTGTTTGCCAAGCAAACCCGGATAGACTATCATCTCTTGAGCCAAGATATTAGAATATAAACCAAAATTTGGGCATAAGGATATGTTGGTTGACTCTCACGCACATCTGGACATGAAGGATTTTGACAAGGATCGACAAGCGACCCTAGACAGGGCCTTGGAAGGCGGTGTTACGCACATCATCACAATAGGAACTGACCTGTCCAGTTCACTTAAGGCCTTGGAATTGGCCAACATCTATGATTTCGTCTTCTCATCGGTAGGCTACCACCCACATCATGCCACGGACACAGATCAGCCAGTCCTAAGAGAACTGGAAGGACTCGTATCGGAGCCTAAAGTGGTCGCCTGGGGAGAAATAGGCCTGGATTTCTACCGCCGCTATTCTCCGGCCGATGTGCAGGTGGCGGCATTTAAGCGGCAGTTGAAAATGGCCATGGATTTGGATCTGCCCGTGATTATTCATGACAGAGAAGCCCACACAGAACTATTTGAAATCTTAGAAGAAATGACAAGAGGAAAGGCCAGGGGCGTCATACACTGTTTTTCAGGCGATTATGATATGGCCATGGCTCTCATCGAAATGGGCTACCATATCTCCATACCGGGTACGGTGACCTATAAGAAGGCCTTCCAGGTGCATGAGGTGGCCACCAGAATACCCCTTGAACGCATGATCGTGGAAACAGATGCCCCCTTTCTGGCACCGGTTCCCTTTAGAGGGAAGCGTAATGAGCCCCTCTTCGTGACCCATACGGCCCAAAAGATCGCAGAACTGAGAAGCATGGATTTCCAGGAAGTGGCTCTTCAGACCTCTGAAAATGCAAAGCGACTTTTTGATCTCCCAGACAAGCCATGAGTTTCCAGCCGATTAGCAAAGAAAATCCTCTCGTATTGGCCTCTAATTCGCCCAGAAGGAGAAGGTTGTTGCAGCAGATCGGTCTCCCCTTTCACTCACTGCCTAGCCATGTGGATGAAGACCAAATCCTGGGCGAACCCCCTGTAAAGGCCGTTTTGCTTGCAGAGAAAAAAGCAAAGGCAGTCTACTCCAAATCTGGGGACAGCTGGACACTTGGGGCGGATACGATGGTTATTATGGGTGAGCGTATACTTGGCAAACCGATAGATCATGAAGATGCGCACTTCATGCTATCTCGCCTAAGCGGGAAAGAGCATGAGGTTATTACAGGGTTCTGTCTCCTGAATCCTTCGGGTGATATGGCCCATTCAGAAGCCATCACCACGCTCGTGAAAATGAAGCGCCTGGGCGAGAAAGAGATCAATGCTTATGTGGCCACAGGTGAACCCTTCGGCAAGGCGGGCAGCTATGCAATCCAAGGGGTAGGCGCCTTTCTGGTGGAATCTATCTCGGGCTCTTATACCAATGTGGTGGGCTTGCCGGTGTGTGCCCTCATCAAATCGTTGCTCGCCGTGGGTGCCTTAAAAAACTTCCCACTCTACCCTTAATTAATCTGAATCTCTTATAACACTAAATAGGGGACGTTGTTGACTATCGTGACTAATTAATTTTCACACTGTTTCTCATACATATCCTTGAAGTAGCCGATGTGGATACCCCTGGTTGACCACCTTCTTCCGCTAAGGTCAGGCCGTAACCTTCCTTAGGTTTGATTGCCATTTGCACCCTTATCTGAGATATCCATTCCCCATTTCCTTTGTGCAATAACATGATGAAGAGTCCCAGGAGAACCCAATTATGCTTGTCTTTGCATAATGATTAATTCCCTTTGCTCACACCTAAATAATCGACAGTCTGTTGAGCTCTGACATAGGTTGTCACGATAGTCAACAACGTCCCCTATGTCCTTTGGCGATCAATCTCGGAGAGAATGATGCCGCAGGCCACAGACACATTCAGGGACTCCACCTGTCCATAGGATGGAATACTAACCAGCTGATGACATCGGCCTCTCACCAAACGGCTCAGACCCCTTTCCTCACTCCCCAGGACCAAAACCAGGGGCCTGTTCCAGTCGAAGTGGTAAATGGTTTCAGGTGCTTCGCCGGCTGCACCGATAATCCAAAATCCTTTCCTGTCCAATACATCCAGCGCCCTGCCCAAATTGACAACCCTGGAGATAGGCAGATGGACGTAGCTCCCGGCTGATCTTTTTCTTACCTTCTCCGTAACCTTTGCGGAACGATCTTTGGGCAGGATAAGGCCATGGGACCTGAAAAATGCGGCTGTCCTGATTAGGGCGCCCAGGTTGCCTTCATCCGTGATATGGTCTGCTGCCAGAAGTAAGGACTGCTCCGAGGCGTCGAATGACATATCAACGAGCATATTGAAATCCATATAGGTAAACTCTTCCGCAAGAGCCACTATGCCTTGGTGGGCAATTCTGGGCACGTAACGACCCAACATAGTGCCTTTCTTGAATTTAACGGGAACGCCCCTGTCTTCTGCAATCTCAAGTATTTCCTTGGCCCGGGAAGATCTTTTTCCCTCTGCAATCCAGATTGCATTGATCTTGATCTGTCCCTTGAGTAAAGTCTCCCTCACGGCATGAAAACCGGGGATAAGATGTGAACCTTTGTCCTTAATAATTCCTCCTACTCATACTATTTCACTTAAACGTAACATTTTAGCCCCTTGAAACAGGCGTGCAAAATCTTTTGATGGGCTAAGGGGCATTCTCTGGAGGCGCCAAAACCCAGGCCTTCTGAGCGCGGTTTCTTCCGGGGTTTCCCTTGCCCTGACGCCTGCGCACACAAGTTCAATGGTGACAGTACAGGGCTTGGAGCTACCTCGCTTTGTGCGCCATCCTTAAGGGCGCCGGGCAAATTTTTTGGCCCTTCCAGAGAATGCCGGTTAGCCCAAGGGCTTTTCGAACGCGTAAAGCATTACACTTAAACGGGGCTTTTATTCCTGCAGCATGGATCTTCTGGATCGGGCAAGTCTCACAGCTATTTTCGCCACATCAAAAGCCGCTTGTGGCCTTGCGAGTCTGGCAGCGTTCTGCTTGAGCTGTCTAAGACGCTCTTTATCCCCAAGCAGTCTGGTCAACTTATAAGGAAGCGTGGCCACGTTGTTGATCTTTATGGCCGCGCCATTCTCCAGGAGAAAATCACTGTTTCGCGTCTCCTGGCCTGGAACGGGATTGATAATGGCCATGACAGCACCGCTAGCCAGGACCTCTGAGGTGGTAAGTCCGCCCGGCTTGGATATGACCAGGTCTGTCACCCCCATCAGTTCATGGATCTTTTCTGTAAACCCGATCACCTTGGACCGATGCCGGAGAGGGACTTGGATCATTTTAATCTCCTTCTTGATTTCCTCGTTGCGCCCGGCAACGGCGACAATCTCGAGAGGCACATCAATTTCAAGTAACCCGCGGTAGATTTTCTCGATTGGCCCAACGCCGAACCCACCGGCCAGTTGCAATACTATGGTCCTATCTCCCACCAAGCCCTGTGATTGAAGAAACGTTGCTCGATCCTGATGTCTGCTAAAGGCAGGATGTATGGGGATCCCCGTGACCGTTATATCCCTCCTGTTTACACCCCAATGTTCCAAGTAGGCCGCCCCCTCTTCCGTGGCCGTGCAGTAATGATCACAAGGGTCCGTTACCCAGAGCCGGTGTGTCTCATAGTCTGTGGTCACCGTCATATGGGGCGTGCCAACCTCATTGTCGCTCCGTAAAGACGCGATGATCTCAGCCGATAGGAAATGGGTGTTGATAATGATGTCCCATGGCTCGCTCTGGAGCAGCTTTAAGACTTTTCGCAAGTTCAGCCGTTCTACAAGGACCCGTAGCCGATCGCTTTTCTGTTTTGGCCCCCGAGGCCGATCAAGCAGATCATACAAGTAACCCAATACGTGGGGTGCCCTGTTGACCAGATCCAGATACGCCTGCCCGTAGAGACGACGAAACGTCCTGTTCGTCAGCTCAAGCGTGTCCTGATTCCTTACCTCTGCCTTTGGTTCAATGGCCTTGAGGGCAAGCTCCACGGCTTGTGCCGCTCGAAGGTGCCCTGCCCCCACCGACGCGGACAGAATAAGGAGTCTTAAAGGTCTTTCTGGCATGTTGCACCCTCTCGTTTAATTAAATAATCTGGGCTCTCCGAGGCGTAGGCTCTACGAGCCGGAGGCCCAAAGGGCCCGGCTTTGATTACACCCCGCAGGGTCGTGAAGCGAGGGCATGACCTTTTTCGAGAAAAGGGGCGTGGCCTCACACAGGCACAACCGAGTTATTTTACCAAGCCGTATAGTGAATATTCACTTAACCAGCACAACTGGTGGGTTTTGAAAATGAATAAAGAATCCGACCCCAGAGGGGCCGGTATTGGTTTAACCCCTAAAAGGGGATGAAATTACTATACCTCTGACTGTCACACTTTGCCTTGGAAAATAACTGAATTATCCTCGACATGAAGCGCACCTGGATTCCCGCTTCCGCGGGAATGACAGCTCTCAACTCCGTCATGGCCGTGCAGGCGGGCATCCAGGTTATATTTGAAAAAGCTGCGCATGACCTTGAAAAAGAGCAAATCGCAAAAATCTTTGATCGTTCAGATGGCAAAGCCACTGAACTCTGACCTTGCCCAAAGGGCAAGGGTTTCTATCTTGGACTAAACTGACAAACGGCCACCCCATGTCCGTGCCAAGCCTTTTGTTTCTTTGATAGTGGCTCAGTACTTGATCTTTAAGGCCTTCGGGAGCACTCTGAAGTTAAACACCTCCGCCTCCCAACCCATATTCCCATCAACTTGCAACATGACTGGACGTTCCAGTTTTAGGGCCATTTCCTGTCCCGTATGGTACTGGCCGACACGATTGCCTATGGTGAACGAGGTCAGAGCGCCAAAGACAGAACCAAGCAGGCCGGAATTGATGCTCAAAATGTGCAGCAAACCGTCATCAAATTGGGCTCGGGGTACGATTCTCATTCCGTATCCATAGTATGGCTGCTTGAATACCATGAGGGTGAGCAAATTCTTCACAGTGAATGTAAGCCCATCAACAGTAATCTCGGCCAAGCGTCGCTTGTATTCTTTGAAATATGCCCTCAGACCCGCTCTAAGATATGCCTTGAAGCCAGTGGCGCCCTTGGCGAGATATTGATCTCGGAGCCTGAGGATCGTGCCCTCGAGACCGACCGAACTCATGAACGAGCGCCTCTTCTCATCGCAGTCAATCAGGTCGTGTTTACGTATCCTGCCCTCCCGGATGCGTACTGCTATATGGGACAGGCTTTCCTTCAAACCCAGCGCGTATCCCATGGCATTGCCGCTCCCTAAAGGAAGATAGGCAATTGTCTCTT
>JASFEQ010000047.1:0-16697 GCA_050124735.1 Desulfobacteraceae bacterium
TTGCATAAATAAGGCTTATATAGGAAGTCATTGCGACCCCCGATCCAGTCGGGGGGAAGCAATCTCATTTTGCGGAAGTTACCCTTTTCGCTAGCTTGAAAGAGATTGCTTCGTCGTCCCGCGAAGCGCTGGACTCCTCGCAATGACATTATGATATGGCGGATTCATGTAATTAAATATAAGATGGGCATCGTGGCTATCGGGGTCAGAAGTCCATCTTCAGAGCAAGACCGAGGCCACCCCGGGTGGTAAAAAGGTTAAGATTGAGTCTGTCAGGGAGGTTCCGACGAAAATCATTTCTCACCTTCCTATTGTATTTGTGGGCGCTGTTAACGGCGCTGTATATGTTTCCCGTATACCAACCCACCTCCAAGAGTAGAAGTAGACTGCCAAGCACCTGAAGGTCCTCATCAAAGGCTTCGATGGCTGCCCAGATGGTGAGCCCATTGAGTAGAAACGCCACCAATGCATCTTTCGGACGCTCACAGTATAGATGCCCCAGGCCGGGAAGGATGGCCAGGACCCCGGCGGTAGCGGGTTTTTTGTAGGGCAACGCTTCCCCCTTCAGGCTCAGTTTTGCAAGATCCTGCGAATGGGGATAAAGAAGGCTGCCCTTCTCCACCATCATGAAGGTCTCTGAGGCCTCCCGCCACTGGTCCGCCTTCATCCGGCTCCATGCAAGTCTATACTGGGCGGCATGCTTCACATCGAGATGGGGGTACGTCTCTATCACCTTTTTGAAATACCCTTGTGCCTCCTTCTGAAGACCCTGCCTGTAATAGGATTCACCCATCAGGAATAGGGCTTTCCCGGCCACGGGCCTTTCAGAATAGCTTTTGTAGACATTTTCCAGGGCCTTTCTCGCCAACGCGTATTCTTTTGCCTTCAAATAGCAGAACCCAACAAGATAGTGGGCCTGAGGAACCTTTTCATCTTCCGGGAAAAAATGAATAAAGCGCTCAAACTCAGCGACCGCTCTCAAGTATTCCCCCCTCTCCATGGTCTGCCGCGCAAATTGGAATTGATCCTCACTGTCAATGGTCATCTGAACAGATAAGGCGCAGGCAGGGTGTAACAAAAAAATGAAAAAGAGGGAGAGGGAAAGGGTTAGGCACCTATTCATGATGTTTTCCATTCCGTGGGTACCACCAGAAATCATTGTTTTCTACGGGGTCAAGAATGAGGTCCTCCCCATCAAAGTGTATATATGGGGAAACTGTGGTCTCCTCTTTGCCTTCATGAATCAGACGGTCCACGGTCATAATCCATCCCATGAAAAAGCCATGTTTTTTCATGGCCTGCTCAGCATATGAGGAACAGGAGGGATAGCTGGGACATCGGTCAGCATTCACAGGTGAAATGTGATTCTTGTAAATGGAGAGCAGCCACTGTGCCGGGTTGAATCCTGAGACCTCCTCAGAGGAAGGAGAATCGGATTGCCTGGAGATTTCTTCTTCAGCACAAAGGCCAGGGGTATGGCCACTTGTTACGAGGAAAAGCACAAGACATAGAAGAGCTAGCACTTTGATTGAAGGGTTCATAGACGTACTCCCTGGGATGGGAAAAATAGCCTGAATATGCCATTTGGCCATGGACCCTAATGAACAGCCACAAATAAGTCAAGATGATAACAGGGCATTTCAACCCCTGAAAGTTGACAAAAATCGCTAACCGAGGGAAAATACTTCCCAATATCTCAAGTAGTTACATTTTGAGGGTTTGCTGCTTCACACGAAGCAAAGCGGAGAAAATCTCCAGTCCTAATCGGTTTTTAACCATAAGATGTACTGAATTCGTCTCTGATGCCTGTATATGAATATACAGCCCTTGATAAGGCTGGCAAGAGCAAGACCGGTATTATTGATGCGGACAGTGCCGTAGCCGCCCGGCAGAAACTCCGAGGCACCGGGATCTTTCCTGTGGAGGTGAAAGAGACTGCGGCCAGACCCAAGGATCAACCCTCCGGCCAAGTCACTGTCTCCACCCTCTTTAAACGTGTAAGGCCGGGAGAGATCTCCGTTGTCACTCGACAGTTATCCACCCTGTTGGGCGCCGGGATTACCCTGGTATCTGCACTAGAGGCACTAATAACTCAGGTCGCAAACCCGGTGCTCAAGAAAATTATGGCCCAGATCAAGGAATCCGTCAATGAGGGGAACAGTCTTGCCTTCTCTTTGTCCCAACATCCCAAGGTGTTTTCACAAATCTACATAAACATGATCCGGGCTGGTGAGGCCTCTGGTTCCCTTGACCTGGTTCTGGACCGGCTGGCCGAATACAGCGAACACCAACAGGCCCTGAGAGGACGGGTTAAAGCGGCCCTGGCCTATCCGATTTTCATGTTTTTTATCGGGAGCCTGGTCCTCCTATTCCTGGTCACAGTTGTTGTGCCCCAGATCACAAAGGTCTTTAGCGATATGCACCAGACCCTCCCGCTACCCACGGTGATCTTGATAAATGTAAGCGAGTTCCTAAAGAGCTTTTGGTGGCTCCTCCTGGCGGCTTTGGTGGTTGCTATCATATTGCTGAAGCAATTTCGGAAAACCCCCAGGGGCAGTTACATTTGGGATGAGATCAAGATTCGCGTTCCCATTTTTGGTTCCATTAGCCTGAGATTGGCCATCGCGCGATTTGGAAGGACGCTCGGCAATCTGCTGGATAGTGGTGTTACCCTCCTAACCGCTCTGGAGATCGTGCGTAATATCGTCAATAATGTGCTGATCTCCGATGTGATTGACAATGCTATGGACGAGATTCAAGCAGGGAAGAGCCTTGCCGGTCCCTTATCACGCAGCACCTGGTTTCCACCCATGGCCATACAGATGATCTCTGTGGGGGAGCAGAGTGGAGAGTTGGAGAAAATGCTTAACAAAATAGCGGATATCTATGAAAGGGAGGCGGAATCCCAGATCACGGTCATGACATCAATGCTCGAGCCTATCATGATCCTGGTGATGGCATTAGTTGTGGGATTTATGCTCGTTTCTATCCTACTCCCCATATTTGAGATGAACACGTTGATAAAATAGCTTCCTTTCATGAAGCTATTTTATAAAAAGTGGCTACGCCACTTCAAACAGAAAAGGAGTGAGTAATCCTATGAAAAAGATAATTTTCCTCTTCAAAGTCGCGAAGCCGCGATTCACAAAATTTTGGACAGATCCTCCAAAATTTTATCCAGGTTTTACGCTCATTGAAATCATGGTGGTCATCGTGATCCTTGGTATTTTGGCCACGCTCATTATTCCCAGGTTTATGGGCAGAGAGGAAGAGGCACGGCGTACCATGGCCCGGGTTCAAATGGAGAGCATAGAGACCGCTCTGAAGCTCTACAAGCTGGACAATGGCGTCTATCCCTCCACTGAACAGGGCCTTCAGGCCCTCATTGAACCACCCACCATCGGCCAAGTTCCCCGCAAATGGCGGGAAGGGGGGTACTTGGAAAAAAGCAGGGTCCCCAAGGACCCATGGGATAATGACTATATCTACCTGTCGCCGGGCGTTCATGGGGATCTTGACTTGATCTCATATGGGGCTGATGGAGAGCCAGGAGGAGAAGGGAACAATAAGGATATTAACAATTGGGAGTTAGAATAGCTTCCCGACGAGACGAGTGATGCTTGGTGAGACCAAAGGATTTACATTGATCGAATTGACCGTGGTCGTTGTTCTTATCGGCCTTATTATGACCCTGACGGTCCCCAGATTTCAAACGGCCATTTTCACGGACGACCTCAAAGCAACGACCCGCAAGATGGTGGGCATGATTAAGGGCCTGAGAGACGAAGCCATTCGGGAACAAAGGGTCTATTTCCTCCATTTTGATCTGGAATCAAACCGGTTCTGGATAGACTCCACCGGCATGACCGAAGAAGAACGGGCCCGAGCGGCTGAAAAGGCCCCCACTCTGCCAAGAGGGGTCCGAGTCCTAGACATTTGGTTGAGCAGCAAGGGCAAGAAAATGACCGGTCAGACAGCCATCCGTTTCAGTAAGAAAGGATATGTCCAACCATCGGCGATCCATCTGGGTGCAGAAGATGGCAGGGAATTCACGCTTGTATTGAACCCTTTTCTGGGAAGGGTCAAGGTCTATGATAGATATATAGAATTTGAGGAAACATGATGGGAAAAGAGGACAACGGCTTTACACTGCTTGAAGTGATGGTGGCCATTACCCTCATTGCCATTGCGCTAATGGCCGTTTTTGGCTCACAGTCTCAGAGCGTTTCTCTGGCAGGTGAAGCCAGGTTCAGCACAACGGCTGCCCTGCTGGCCCAGAGTAAGATGGCCGAAATCGAAAGTCGGGACCCTGAGGATCTGACTGCCGATTCTGGGGATTTTGATGAGGACTTTCCCGGCTACACCTGGACGTTGGCGGTGAGCCATGTGATGCTTGATCGCCCTGAGAATGTCTCCGACCATCTTAAGCAGGTTGACCTCACCATAGCCTGGGGTGAGGATGAACAATATCAATATGCACTCAGAGTCTATCGATTCTTCACAAAAACGCCATAAAGCCATGAATGCCATAACCTCAGAACATCTTATGAATCTTAGGAACAGAGGGGGTTTCACGCTCCTGGAGATCCTGGTCGCCATGTTCATCTTTGCCATTGTACTTTCAACGCTCTATACGGGCTTTACGGGAACATTTCGAAATGTGAATGAGACCGAATCTCAGGCAGATATTTACCGCATGGCGCGGATTGCCTTAGAAAGGATCGCGGAAGATTTAGAATCTGCTTACATTCCCCCCTGGGCCCTCGGTCCAGAAACTGAAGGGCAGACCCCGCAGCCAGCGCCATTTGTGGGAAAAAACGCCCAAATCAGTGACAGGAGTGCTGACACCCTTCTGTTCTTTTCCAGGGCGCATCTTGTCTTCGACGAAGAAGAAGTGGACACCACAGTCGCCCGTATTTCATATGATGTTCGACAAAGCGAGGAGGGCGAAGAGGTCTTTGTACTTTACCGCTCGGATACACCCGGGTTTGAAGAGGGGCCGGAGCAAGGGACAGGCGGATTGATCCTTTGTGATAGCCTCCATGCGGTAAATTTCACCTATTATGACGATGAAGGCCGCGGGTATGATCGCTGGGATTCCACAAATGAGGAATTTAAGGACAGATTGCCCGTCATGGTCTCCATCGTATTGGAGTTTGCAAACAGCAGAAACCCTGAAGCACCGCTCAAATTTCTGTCGGGTGTGGTGCTTCCCATGGCCCAGGAGAGGTATGAGAAAGCGCTTTAAGGACTGTGGGGGTTTTGCCCTCCTTCTGACCATATTAATCATCAGCCTGATTGTCACATTGACGCTTCAGTTCAATACCTCTATGCGCTCTGAGTTGTATGCGGCCGCAAATATGCGGGATAACACAAGGCTGAACGCCATAGCCAAGTCCGGTTTCCACTATGCCCTTGCGGTTCTCTATGAAGATGCCTTAGAAGCGGCCTTTGACTCCCTGCTGGAAGCCTGGGCAAACCCGCTGACCCTTTCTGCCAATTCGGATGCCATGTTCGAGGAGGGTCGTTTTGAGGTCCAGATCATGGATCATTCGGGAAGGATTCAGATCAACAAACTGATCCACCTGGAAGGTCAGGAGAGAGGAAAGTATAATAAAGGACAGAGAGATCTCCTGAGGAGATTTCTTGCTTCTGAACAGTTCGATCTTGAACCCGAAGAGGTTGATAATCTTATAGACGCCATTAAAGACTGGATCGACGCTGATAACGAGGTCACCAAATTCGGAGCGGAGAGCTCCTATTACCAGACATTGGAAAGACCTTACTCATGTAAAAATGCTCCCCTGGAATTCCTGGAAGAACTCCTTCTCATCAGAGGGATCACCAGGGAACTCTTTTACGGGACTAAGGGAAAACCGGGAATCGCATACTATTTGAGTACTCAAGGGGAAGGACGGATCAACATCAATACAGCCAATCCACTGGTCCTAAGATCCCTTTCCGAGCATTTGGATCAGGAGATGGTGGAAGGGATCATCGCATACCGTGAGAATGAAAAGAATGACCTAAGCGAGCGTGGATGGTATAAGAAAGTGCGGGGGATGAGCACCGAGGTGTCCATTGATGATCTTATCACCACCTCAAGCACCCATTTTGAGATTAGCTCAGAAGGGCTCAAGGATACCATGAGTAAAAAGGTGCGAGGCCTGGTAGAGAGAAAAGAGGGTGCCCTGAGAATTCTTTCTTGGAGGTGGGAATAGCCGTGCCTGGAAAGATTTTAGGCCTTGACATAAGTGAGGATTCGGTAACCGCCGTACAGGTCCTAAGCGGGCTGAAAGGCTATCAGGTCACCGCCTGCGCACAGGTTATCATTGAGGAGGATGGTGGACTTGAAGGAGCCCTAAAAGGACTTTTCGAACAAATGGACTTAAAGAGTGATACCTATCTCACCTCAATCCCTGCGGAGAATGCCTCCTATCGCAACCTTCAAATGCCCTTTAAGGAACCAAAAAAAATAAGGCAGACACTCCCTTTTGAAATTGAAACAGTGGTCCCTTTTCCCAGCGAAAACCTGGTGGTAGATTTTACGATTATAGAACGAGCAGATGAAAGTGAAGTCCTGGGCGTTTCCGTAAGAAAGGCCTATATTACTGAATATCTGAGGCCATTGCAGGCTTGTGGCATTGATCCGGAAGTTCTGGATATTAGATGCGTCCCCACCGTTTCGTGGCTCCTGAAGCAAGAAGAAACCCCTGACAATGGGCTCCTTCTTGAGATAGGCGCGAAAAAGAACCTGATGATTCTCTTTCTTAAAAGACATATTGCCTTAATTCGCGCCTTTGCCGCTGACGAGGTTGCGCCTGCCAGCGCCAACTCAGATGTCAGCAACAGTGAAGTGAATACCTTGGCCCCAGAAGAAATTGAATCTCGCCTGAGGACCTTTTGCACAAACGTCCAAAATACGATACATGCCTTTGCCTGGCAGATAAAAAAGGAAATTCGCCCTGAAAAGGTCTTTTTTACTGGCTCTGGAGCCCTCTACCCGGACACGGGAGACCTCTTGAAGGGGTTTCTGGATACCCCGGTTGAACAGGTCGATCTGCGAGGGAACAGAAAGGTTCGTTTTGAAAGTGGTGTGGCTAGGGTCTGGAATCCTGGATTGATGGATAATGCTCTTGCCCTTGCGCTGCGGGACGATAGGCAGGGCCAAGGATTCAATTTCAGGAAAGATGCTTTCGAGGTTAGGAAGCACTATTCCGCACTCAAGGCATGGATTCGAAAAGCAGCCCTGTTCATCATAATTATCCTTTCCCTTGTGACCGTTGATCTGGGTACGGACTATTACTTTTTGAGAAAGCGGTATACCGCACTGGATCAAAACATCAAAGAGATCTTCAGAAAAACATTTCCTGAGGCGAAAAGGATCGTGGACCCCGTGCAGCAGATGAGAGTGAAAATCAAGGAAATGCAAAATTCAACGCGCCCAGGGGTCAAGGCAAACCAAGGAATCCTCCAGACCCTAAGGGATATTTCCCAGCGGGTTCCCAAGTCCACGGATATGAATGTGACAAGGTTGGTCGTCGATCCTGAAACGGTTCGGATGAGTGGAGACACCGATACATTTAACGCCGTAGACACGATAAAGAACAGACTGGAACCTTCAGCCTATTTCAGTGCGGTGACCATTACATCAGCCAATCTTGATAGGACGGGAAAGCGGGTTCAATTTGAGATAAAATTGCAGCGAGCAAAATAAAGGATTGGAGGAATGGAGTGATGGAGTACTGGAGTATTTGTAAACATCAAACCTCACTTAACTTGAAATCAACACTCCATTCCTCCACTGCTCCAGTACTCCAGGGTCTTTGAGCATGAAGCTTGCCAAACGAGAAAAATATTTTGTTGGGATTGCGGTCTGCTCCGTCGTGCTCTTTCTTCTTTTTCAACTTCTCATCTTTCCCTTTTTTGAGAAGAGAGAACGGCTTCAAAGCGGTGTTAAGGCAAAGGAGGAGGCATTAAGAGAGATCATTAGGCTGAGCGGTGAGTATCAGGCCTACAAAGGGGATTCTCGAGAGATACAGCGGCTGCTTGCCGAGCGCAAGGGGGGGTTTACTCTATTTGCGTTTCTTGAAAGGGCCGCTGGTGAGGCTGGAGTCAAAGAAAACATAGAATACATGAAACCTTCCACTCCAAAAAGCACGGGGCCTTACAAAGAATCAATGGTGGAGATGAAATTGGAGGCCATTACACTGAATCAACTAACGCAATACCTTCATAGAATTGAATCACCAGAGGACCTTATCAGTATTAAGAGAATTTCTATCAAACAAAACAACAAGGAAGCTGGATACCTGGATGCCGTTTTACAGGCCCTGACATTTCAATAAAGAATGGAGTAGTGGAGTATCGGAGTCATGGAGTGTTGGATAAAATCAAAATTTATTTAAGGCAAGACCAATACTCCAGTACTCCACCACTCCAGTACTCCCATATTGCATTTTAGTGTATAATAGATTCCCCCAAGTGTGGGACACCTTATGAAGCAGTTCATACGGAAAAATCAGAAATGGTTCGGATACGTGCTCTACGCCGTTATTATAACCGCCGGGCTTTTGTATCTTCGTTTTCCTTCAGGGCTCATCAAGGATTATTTGGAAACAAGAGGTGAGAGATCCAATTCCCCATTCAGTGTTTCTATTGGACAAGTATCTCCTTCTCTACCCTTCGGCCTGAAGTTGCAGGAGACCCGGGTTTCTCAACGTGCAAAACCCAACAAAATTATCTTCCGAGCGGAGCGCGTTTCTATCAAACCCACCATTGGATCCCTATTAGTGGGAAAATTGAATCTCTGTTTTGAAGGTCTTGCCTATGATGGTGTATTAAAAGGGTGTGCCAATTTTACTGAGAAGCGTTTGCAAGCCCCTTTTTCCACATCCGTTGTATTAAAGGATATCCGTATGGGCAAGTACGATCTCCCGAGCCTAATTGGTCGTCATGTGGAGGGAAGTCTGGAAGGATCCATTACTTACATTGGAAAAAACAATCTCTTGATGGAAGGGCGTGGAGAGGCGGATCTAAGGCTATTGGATGGCCGCGTGGAACTCTTGCAACCCATTCTGAGCCTGGATTCCATCGATTTTAACCAGGTCTCCATAAAAATGGCCCTCCAAAACCGCAAGATCAACTTGACGCAAGTGGCACTGGAGGGTCCCAATATGCGTGGCACCCTATCGGGAATCATCAGTTTACAAAAAGAAATGGGGAAGAGCCGTCTTGATCTGAGAGGAACCATAGAGCCCTTTTCAGATTTCTTTGAGAGTCTTCCTGGCACACGAGATACGGTGAAATTGTTCCAGCGGCGCCTGAAACGGGGAACACTCTCATTCACCATTCGAGGAACACTTTCAGAGCCCAGTATTCAATTCACATAATCTTATGGTAAAGTTTTATTCCACCATTTTCAACCTTGTTGCCCTATTTGTAGCCATCTACATTGGCGTAGACCTCTTTTACAGGGTCGTGGAGGCACAACTCAGGGTTGTGGACACTGAACAGATCGTGATTGAGCAGGCCCCGCGGGTCAATAACAATAGAAGGACTCCTTTGAAAGATTTCAGAGTGGTCATGGAAAGAAACATATTTGGTTCCACGGAAAAGGCCGCGGGAGGGATAAAACCGACAGACATTGAAACCCTGGAACCCACTTCTTTGAAAGTCGCACTCTTGGGCACAGTCACAGGCAGTCAACAGAACGCTGTTGCCGTTATTGAAGAGACGGATAAAAGGAAACAGGGTCTTTACAGGGTAGGAGATAGTGTCCAGGATGCCGTCGTAAAAATGATTCTAAGAGGTAAGGTGGTCTTAAGGGTTGGCGATAAAGATGAAATCCTTACCATGGA
The DNA here is from genome assembly GCA_050124735.1 of Desulfobacteraceae bacterium. Classification (GTDB taxonomy): domain Bacteria; phylum Desulfobacterota; class DSM-4660; order Desulfatiglandales; family HGW-15; genus JASFEQ01. The sequence continues at coordinate 9,861 of JASFEQ010000047.1, forward strand.
AGAGTCTTCCTCCAGAAGGGCCTCCTTAGAGGAAGAGGCGTCTTCATCAAGAAGGGGGCGGAGATCCTCCAGGGCTTCAGGAAGAAGCGCTTCCATAACAGTGAGACGTTCAGATGTCCAGGATGCCCTTAAGAATATTAATACGCTCTTGTCTCAAGTACGTATACGCCCCCATTTCAAGGATGGCAAGGCGGACGGATTGGCCCTCAGCAATATAAAGGGCAATTCCATTTTTGCAAAATTGGGATTGAGGGATGGCGACGTGGTTCGGGGGGTGAATGACAGGCCCATTAGAAGCCCAGACGACATCGTCTCCTTTTACAATAAATTGACATCAGCATCTCGCATCTCACTACAAATCAATCGTAGAGGACAGGATAGCACCATAAACTATAGAATAAGGTAAGATTGTGTATACCTCTTTCTTTGGATTTAAAGAAAACCCGTTCAATTTAACGCCAGATCCACGATACCTCTTTTTGAGCCGTTATCACAAAGAGGCCCTCGACCATCTGCTTTACGGAATTAACGAACGAAAGGGTTTTATCGCCATTACGGGTGGAATCGGCACAGGCAAGACAACGCTCTGTCGCGCGCTCCTGAGCCATCTACATGCCTCCACAAAGAGCGCTCTCATACTAAATTCGTTCATCTCCGATATGGAGCTCTTAAAATCCATTAACCAGGAATTTGGCATTGAGGTGGATTCGGGGGCTGAGAGCAAAAAAGACTATATTGATAAACTCAACCGTTTCCTGCTCCAGAATTTCAGCCATGGCGGCAAAGCTGTCCTTTTGGTCGACGAGGCACAAAATCTCTCCCATACAGTCCTTGAGCAGATACGGATGCTCTCTAACCTGGAGACGGAAAGGGAAAAGCTGATCCAGATCGTGCTTGTGGGCCAATCGGAGCTGAAAGAGCTCCTGGCAGCACCCTCCTTAAGGCAGCTCAATGAACGCATCATGGTTCGCTATGATCTAAGGCCCCTCGATTCCACAGATATACAGGCATACGTGGAGCATCGTCTGGTGGTGGCAGGGGGTCGCGGGGACGTGCGCTTCACAGATGGCGTCTATAAGAATCTTTATGCCTATTCTAAAGGCAATCCGAGACGCATCAATGCGGTCTGTGACCGGGCCCTGCTCATTGCCTATGTGAAGGAAAAGCACACCATCTCTAAGACAATGGTTGCCAAGGCCGTTGAGGAGCTGCATGGAGAACTAAAGACGGAACCGGTCGTCAGCGATTGGTCTTGGAAAAAGTTTGCGTCATCCACACTTCTTCTCCTGCTACTGATGATCGTAGCTGCCTTCGCAGGATGGAGCCTGAGGGAATACATTCCGGGGATCTCTCCCGTTAAGGAAAAACCGGCGCCCGTCAGAATCATCAGACCGATTGAACCGCCATCCAAGCCGCCACCCAAAGAGATTCGAATCAAAAAAGAACCGGCAACGCTCTTTCTCGATGACAAGGCGAGTCTAACAGGGCTTTTCCGCCTTTTTAGCAGTCAGATGAGCGGAATGGAACAGAACCTGGACGAGGTTTTTTATAATCTGGCTTCTTTTAACGTGGAACCTGAGTACCACTTGTGGTTTAAGAAGCCTTTTCGCATACACCTACCCGATGCCACGGAGACGCCGTCAGAAGGCCGTCGTTTTCTTTTGATCCGCCAGGTTACAGAGGAGGGCGCCATTGCTGTTGATGCCGAAGGCGAGGACAGAACGGTTTCAAGAGATTTTATTGTCAGTCATTGGGGATCGAGACTCTCTTTTTTTTATCCTTACGAGAACAAGGATACCTATTTGGTGAAAGGGACGGATGTTCCGGATGTTTTGGCGGTACAAAGGAGTCTCAAAGAAATAGGATATGAGGTGGAAACCACGGGGATTTATGATGAAGCCACTTTTCAAGGCGTAAAGAAATTCCAGGAAGATCTCGGCTTGAAGTCTGATGGTATTGCGGGTCCCCGGACCAGGGCCCTATTATTTCAGATGGCGAAATAGGCAAGACAATGCTCTGGATGCTGGTCTCTGCCTCCCTGCCGCCTGCCCGCCATCAGCTGCGCTCCAGGCGCTGGCAGGCGGGTTGCTCTGGCGCACGCGAGACAGGCGGGGATTCTTGATGAATAGGACAAGGGCCTTTCACTTTTTTATCTAGCATCAAGTATCTAGTATCCTGTATCATAGGGATTACCATGAGCCACATTAATGAGGCCCTGAGAAAGGCCCAAAAAGATAGAGATGCCAGCTCCCTGAAATACTCTGGGATTCTTTCATCGGGGAAAGAGGCGAAGAGAACGTTTTGGAGGAGAGCCCTTTTTTGGAGCGCCCTTTTCCTCATTCTCATTTTACTCGGTTTCACGTCTTACTCATGGTGGGATTCCAGAGGCCAACAGATCCTGGCGCCCGCAGACAAAAAAGCGCTCGCAAAACGGCCTCAGGCTGGAAGGGTTGCAACCGCGAAACCCTCCCTTCCCAAATCCCGTGCCAGGGCGAAAACCTCTCAGCCTAAGACGATTGGGAGTGTAACGGGTTCTCCTCAAAAAGCGGCTGAAAATGCAAGAGGATCCAAGCAAAAGGCAGCTAGGAGTGCAAAGGCATTCTATGAAAAGGCCATGCGTTTTCACAAAAGGGGCCGCTTGCAGGATGCCAAACGATTTTATCAGGAAGCTCTCAGGTTGGACCCTGGTTACGTGGATGCATTAAACAACCTGGGTGTCATATATATTCGTGACAAAGAGTACACAGCCGCCCAAAGGAGTTTCGAAAGGGCTGTTCGGCTAAAACCAGGTTACGTGGATGCGCATTACAACTTGGCATGCCTTCACGCCATTAAAGGTGAAGTCACACAGAGTCTGGCCCATCTGAAAAAGGCTGTGTCGCTGGACCATTCAGCCAGGGATTGGGCCCGAAAGGATACGGATCTGGAAAATCTCAGGGGACTATCTGAGTTTGAGACAATCATAGGGGGTTAAGAGACTGTCGAAGAACCAGCTTCCGAGAGGCTGGTGGAAAATGTCCATCCCGCAGGCTTTGCTGCGGGACGAAATCCCTAGGAATTAGGCGTACATAAAAGTACGCCGCAGTGACGAGGGATAAGGATAACGCAGCCCTTCGATACTTCGACATTGCCAGCATCGACCGTGAGCTTGTCGAACGGCCTGTCGAATGGCAGATGGGCGTTTTACGACAGCCTCTAAGGGAAGAATGGAGTTATTCGTGTTATGTGTATGACCATGAAAACGAAGAGAACCATAAGATTGATCCTCTATTTTTTGTGGGTGGGACTATGGCTCCTCACGAGCCAAGCCACGCTACATGCGGCCCGTGTGGCAGGGGAAGAGGGCGTAACACCCACAACGCCGCAGACCAGGCCAAAAACGGGGCAGCCTGCCCCGGTGAAGCCTCCGCCAAGAACCCGGGCTCAACCGACGCCCGTCCGAGCCAAAGAGAAGGCCGTGCAAGAAAAGGCTGTACCCAAGGCCCAAAAGGCCCCCAGAACACAGAAGTCGAATGATCGTTACGTAACCATTGATTTTGACAATGTGGACATTACCCTCTTTATCAAGTTCGTCAGCGAGCTGACCGGCAAAAACTTTGTCGTTGATAAAGCGGTTAAAGGAAAGGTGACCATCATCTCACCCACCAAGATCACCGTGCAAGAGGCCTATAGGGTCTTCGAGTCGGTCCTGGAGGTGCATGGCTATACCACCGTGCCTGCCGGAAAGATCATTAAGATTGTGCCGGCGGTTGCGGCCCGGGGCAAGGATATCGAAACAAGGCTCCGGGAGGAGGCCATCACGCCTCAAGACAAGGTGGTGACCCAGCTCGTCCCCCTCCGATATGCAGACCCCAACGAGTTGAAAAAACTATTCGCTCCCCTGATCTCGAAGAGCAGCGTGATCGTCTCTTATCCCCCTACGGGCATGTTAATTGTAACAGATGTGCAATCCAATATCAGGAGGCTCCTTAGCATCATAGAGGCGATTGATGTGCCGGGCATCGGTGAAGAGATATCGGTGGTGCCCCTCGAATATGCCACAGCCTCTGTGATGGCAAAATCCTTGAACGAGGTCTTTCAAAAGAGGATTGCACAAGCCAAAAAGGGCGCAGTGGGCGCACCTGTGATTAAGATCGTGCCGGACGAGAGGACCAATGTTCTGATTTTGCTTGCGAGCGAGGATGATACAGCAAAGGTTGCGCAGCTTATCGCATTATTGGATAAGGAAACCCCCCGGGGTGAGGGGGACATCCACGTCTATTACCTCCAGAACGCCAATGCGGAAGATCTGGCCAAGGTCCTGATGGCCATCCCTGCTCAACAGGCAGAAGCGCCCAAAAAAGGAGCGGCCCCCGTCATTTCTAAAGAAGTCCAGATCGTACCCGATAAGTCGACCAATGCTCTGGTCATTACAGCCAAAAAGGACGACTTCCTCGTCCTCGAAGATGTGATTAAGAAGTTGGATATCGCGCGCCGCATGGTTTACATCGAGGCCCTGCTTATCGAAGTGAGCATGAACAAAGACTTTGAACTGGGCGTACAGTGGCAATTCGCAGAAACGATTGGCAGCAGTGAGGGCAAGGATGTGGCAGGCTTTGGGGCCTCACTGGCAGGAGACATCCTCACCCCATTAGGCACCGGTTTTTCCCTTGGCATCCTTGGGGAGGCAATTAATATTAGTGGCGTTGAATTTCCGAGCATCGCCGCCGTGATCAAGGCTGTGGAGACGGACACCGACGTAAATATTCTATCCACACCCCAGATCATGACAACGGACAATGAAGAGGCAGAAATCGTTGTGGCAAAAAATATCCCCTTTCAGACCCGAGTGGAGACATCAACCGAGATTACGGGTAGAGAATTTTCCACATTTGAATACAGGGATGTGGGTGTGACGCTCAATATCACCCCACAAATCAGTCAAGCAAGGTTCGTGCGACTCAAGATATCAGAGGCGGTGGAGGAGGTGATCGAGGAAGAATCGGCGCTAGGGCTTCCCACCACTCTGAAGCGAGTGGCCAAGACCACCGTCATTGTCCAAGATGGCCATACCGTGGTGATTGGCGGTCTGATCGACAGGACAAAGACCGAAGGGACAACCAAGACGCCATGCCTGGGGAATATCCCTGGGTTGGGCTGGCTCTTTAAATCGGTCGCTACCCGGGATGATAGACAAAATCTCTACTTTTTCTTGACGCCTCATATCGTTGAAAATCCTCAAGAGGCAAGGGCGCTCTTCGAAGAAAAGAAGGAAGAGATTGACAGAATCAAGGCAGGTGTCGTCAAGCTCTATGAAGGAGGAAGCGAACAGACAGAAGACATGCGGTTGTCTGATTTGGGATATCAGTTCCTTGAAGCAAAGGATTATGATAAGGCGAAACAATACCTTGAAAAAGCTCTAGAGATTAACCCCGAGAATCCCTACGCCCTCCTCAATATGGGCGTCATCTACGAAGCCCAAGGAAAAAGGAATGAGGCCATCAAGATGTATGAGAAGGTCATCACCTTGGACCCTGAGGACAGGGCTTTTGAGTCCACTGACTCGGAGCAAATCGGGCACAGGCTTTCAGATATTGCCACGGATAACCTGAAGAGACTGAAAGAGAAATGAAGCGACTTGGCGAGATTCTGTCAGAAACGTGCGGTCTTTCTGAAGAGGCCCTGAGCGAGGCGCTCAAGATCCAGGAGGAGAAAGGGGGCCGAATTGGGGAGATCCTCGTCCAGCAGAAGGCCATTTCAGAGGCGGATCTGCTGCAGGCCCTAAGCATTCAGTTTGGTCTGAAGTTTTCCTCCACCCTGCCCGCAGAAGACCTGAACACCGAATTCACAGAACATGTCCCTATCCAGTTCCTGAAGAAGTATATGATGGTTCCGGTCATCACCCCTAATGGGGTATCTATTGCCGTCAATGATCCGCTCCTCTTTCAACCCCTGGACGATTTGCGTCTTATGCTTGGCATGGATGGGACAGAAATTGTTCTTGCATCCAATTCATCTATCCTTTCTGCCATCAATTTTGCGTATGACATGGGCCGACATTCGGCAGAGGAAGTCATCCAGGATATGAATGAAGAAGATGGCGAACTGATCATCTCTGAAATTGAACAGACCGGGGATCTCCTGGATGACACCAGCGATGCGCCCATCATCAAACTGGTCAACCTGATGCTCTCCCAGGGCGTAAAAGACAGGGCCAGCGACATCCATGTTGAGCCTACTCACGACAGGCTGAAGATTCGCTACCGCGTGGATGGGGTCTTGTATGATATGCTCTCCCCACCCAAGCATGTTCAATCCACCCTGATCTCCCGCATCAAGATCATGGCCAAAATGAACATAGCCGAAAAAAGGCTCCCACAAGACGGACGGATCGAGATCAGGATTGGTGATAAGAATATAGATATTCGCGTCTCTACCATTCCCACAGCCTTTGGCGAAAGAGTGGTCTTGCGACTGCTGGACAAGACCCACATCCTGCTCAGCGTCTCTGACCTGGGGATGCCTGAGGATAGGTTGAAAAGATTTGATGGCCTCATTCGATCTGCCCACGGCATTATCCTGGTGACGGGCCCCACGGGGAGTGGCAAGACCACCACCCTCTATGCTGCCCTTTCCACCATCAATACCACAGATATAAACATTATCACCATTGAAGATCCTATTGAGTATCAGATCGAAGGGATTGGCCAGATCCAGGTCAATCGAAAGATAGACCTCACCTTTGCCAAAGGACTGCGATCCATTGTGCGGCAGGACCCCGACGTTATCCTTGTGGGAGAGGTACGGGACCTGGAAACGGCAGAGATCGCCATACAGTCGGCCTTGACCGGCCACCTG
>JASFEQ010000048.1:0-16560 GCA_050124735.1 Desulfobacteraceae bacterium
TGCGTAGAAATGGAAAAAATAGTCTATGTGGGCGACTCGCGGGTAGACATTCGGGCTGGCAAGGCGGCAGGAACAATGACCGTTGGCGTCCTGACCGGAGTGGACGACTATGAAGCCCTAAGAGCCGAAGCCCCGGACGCAATCTTAGATAGTGTAGTCGTGCTACGGGAGATATTACCCGCTCTAAAGCAGGCCACATTGTCGTAAGCTGAAAAACTGTAGCTGACCACCTCCGGCCGGACTTTTTGTTCATTTTGGATGAAATTGCTCTATGAAGAAAAATGGATAAATGTTATAGAAGGTCTTAGATTTTGACGTAAAAACCAGAAAGAAAGAATCTAAAATGCAAGTGCGCCCATAGCTCAGCTGGATAGAGTGACGGACTACGAATCCGTAGGTCGGGTGTTCGAATCACCCTGGGCGCACCAGTAATATCAAGAGGTTATGCATCTGCATAACCTCTTTTTTTCTGGAGACACTGGGACTGGGTGCAGATAGGGTGCAAAACAGAATATTTCCTTCCCCCAACCCAACTCTTCACCCAGATGCTCTGACCGCAAGTACTGACTTTTTCGTGTTTTCCGTTCATTGCTTGTCCTCTGAGTGTGTAAATTCCTACCAATGAATGGAATTCGATTACCCTGAATTAGGCATCTAATTTCATATCTAAGTCCTGGGATAATTCTAACTATTTGAAATCAATGAACTTGTTGCCCTGATGGTTCTGGCATTATCTTTGCTCAATACTAATCGGAGGAGTTAATTGCTCTTTCCTCCTAAGCCCCTGGGTCTTCCTTACCTCCTGATTCAACATTGAGAATCTCAGGGGCTTAACTTTTCAAGATTCAGAGATACCGACGCATTGTTCAATAATGCAGAAAGGAGTGGAAATGAAACAGGTGGTACCAGAAAAATGGCACTGCATAGAATGTAATCGCAATGTTATATGTAAAGCGGACACTTTGGCTGTGCTTGGGTGGCGATTCTTCGCCCTTGGGCCAAAATGCCCTGAATGCCAAGAAAAGGAAAAGACAGACAGCCGTAAATATTTTAGAAATTCTTCTAATGCTAGGGTTACCCTGGCTAGCTTGGATTAAGATCAACTGGCACCGAGGAATAGCTATACGTCGGGGCCTACCTTCTTTTGTCGTTCGTCAAGCCTCTGTCTCCTTTTGGGCCACACCTAATTCCGAAAAGTAGATCACGCTGGTCATCTCCTGGCTGTTCTGTGGGGAGGAGGTCAGTCATGGGCTTTTCTTTGCCCTCGATAAAGATTGACTTTTTCTCCATACTTTAATTAAATCTAAATCGTCCTCAAAACCTCCCATAGGAATGCAAAAGTTTACACAAGTGACAGCCCCATAGTCTGGGATTCTCGAAGTGAATGCTGAAGCCCGATTTCTCATTATATTGAGAGGTCGGGTTTTGTGTTTCAGGAAGGGTTCAAAGTGAGGCAGTAAGTATGGAAGCCGATGAGGGGATGTGGAGTCAGGGAAACAAGTACATAAGCCCGAAGGATTAGTGTAGAATACAGAGAGCGAAATAAGCATAGATAAATATAGAAAGGAGGCGTTTTATGGAAGATCCAAGAGAAATAACCGTATCAATAACCGATAGATTCTTTACCCTGGACTTACCCATTGAAGACGAGCAACTCATCGGAAACGTTCTTCTTGGATTGGCGCAATATGTAAAAGAAGGATCTTCAATAAAAATAAAAGGGGCATATATGACATTTTCGGGTACAGAAGAAATAATTACAAAGGTAATTTCAACGACTAAACAAGTGGCCGAATGGGGGAAAGAAATAAGCGGGGTAATATCTGCCGTAAGGAAACGAGGTTAATCTTATAGCCAATTTTATACCTAGAAAAGGAACATGAATATGGATAAGGACCTAGAACAGAAAATGATGAGCTATATTGATGCGCTGGAAAAGACCAATGAGCAGTTTGTATTCGCCTTGAAAAAGTGCGTAGAGCTATTGACCCATCTACAGCCTGCGCAAGCAGACCAGGAGAGATGGAAGATTATGCTGGACGACCTGGAAGACATCATAAGAGTGGGTGAAAGGATGGCTGAACAAAATCCATTGGATTGAATGGAAGTTTAAATGGCAGAAAAACTTGAGCAAACAGGTAAAAACATTGGGGGACGTCCCCCTTTTAAAGTGCTCCGAATCACGTAACGGAGACAGCCCGCCTATCTGGTTCTTTGATGCCACGATCGATCATTTTGGCAGGAAGTTCGGGTCGGCGTGTAAGTGTTCGCCGGCGAAAGGGGGAAGAGAGCAATTTCCAGATGTTGTATTCTTCACTTTAGCCAAAGTATAGACTACCCAAATAAACTCATCGTTTTCTCCGCCTTGGAATTTTCAATGACGCTTGCCATAACGGCGAATCCCCCCAAAGTGTAAGATTCATCTGCCAATCATAAATTTAGCTGTTTTCCCACTTTCCTAGACAATATCACGCAGAAAAGGGGGATATCCCCACTTCGTGGATTCCCCCTTTTTTTTGTGCACTGCAAATCCTTGCGGCCAGGGTGCATATAGGGTGCAATTTTGCTTTACAATTCAGCAAGATTTGATATGATTCCATAAACTAAGTGATTCAACTTATTGAAATTATTTATTTTACGCGTTGACTACGAATCTGTATGGTGCATGGCGAACTTGCCCTGAGCCCTTAGAGACTCGAACCGAGCCCCTCGGCCGTGAGCTGGGAGCCGAACGGCTCGTCGACGGGTCTTGCCCAAGGTTCGAAGGGAATCCTGCTGGACGCACCATGAACATAATGTGTGAATTCCTGGTCACTTCCCAACGAATCTGTAGGCTGTAAGGTGGGAAGCCCGTTCCTAACACCCTTTAACACAAGGTTTAGTGAACAAGCCAAAAGGCAAGGCCGACCAAGGCAAAAGCTTGGCATTTAAAATAGCCGTCTCAGTAATCGGTTGGGCTACTATTATTGGTCTATTCTTATATCGACCAAAATGGGTTGGAATAGGTTTTGGAATTGGGTTTCTTGGAACCATTTTTCTTGCATTGCTTGTGCTTTTTTTCGGTTTCGTCTTTTTAAGGGCCAGGGAAGCAAAGCGAGAAGGGGGCTGGCTGTTAGCAATCCTTACGGCTCTGGGGGTCATGATTTTTATTGCATTATGGTTCCTGTTGGGCTTTCATGTTGAAAAAAGCCATTTGCCTGTGTGAAAACACGGGATGAAATTGTTTCAAGAACCTATCATAATGCAATGTGGAGTGAAGCATAACTTTAGACGGCAGGCCCCAGTTCTCTGAGAGAGTCGGGGTTTTGTTTTTGGTCGAACGCTCTATGGATAAAAACTTGGAGGAAAAACGCGTGAGGGCGACTTCAAAGTCTGGCACTCAGTTAACTATCTTTGGCAAAAGTAAAGAACCAAGAGGATTGCGAAGATTAAGAAACAGGCGCAAGGTTAAAAAGATCAAAGGAGAATTCAGATATCAAGAGGACAACAAATATTATCATCGGTTCCGGATTGAAACAAAAAATGAGGAGATACTCGGCGCCATTTATATCTCTAAAAACATGCATCCCTTACCCGATAAGATAATCCTGGACCGGAAACGGAGTTAGAAAGGATGGGCATTGCTCTCAGAAAGGAGGCAAATAAGCCGTGGATGACGAACTGAGGGAAAAGGTTTTCGACTATATCGCCACTTTAGAAAAAACCAATGCAGAGTTGGTAAAGACGCTCAAGCTCTGCGTGGATGCACTCTCCCAGTTCGAATCCTCTGCACCAGATCCGGAAGGTTTTCAAGAACTGATGGACACATTTCATAAAACCATAAAGGGTGCAGTAAGGTCAACTGAGGAGAAACCCTTTCACTGATTGGAGGGATGACGGTTGTTGAACATGCGGTCAGTCTGGAAGAATCTATGCGGGTTTTGGAGATTGTTTCTGGAATAAGTTCTGAGTGGGACTTCAGTAACCATAAGCAAGAAAAGGCAGGGTCATCACGGCCCTGCCTTTTCTTGTTTGAGTCAGCTAATATTGCTCACCGTCCCTTCTGCACCACCTTGACCAAGGTGTTGGCTGGAACAGGATCTTTCAGAGACGTGCCGTTGAGGAGGGCAATTTTCTCATGTTCTTTCTGCGGAACGCCCAGCGAACGGAGGACACTTCCCATGGTGCCGGCCCTTTTCGTAGCTCTTATGCGGATGCGGTCAGGTTTAACATTGATCCTCTTTCGGTTCGTGAGGTGTCTGAATTGGCCCATGGTCCTGTCAAAGAGGCTTGCATGCGCTTCAAAGGATTGAGGCGTACATAGCCCATGAAATACATAGATATACTTGTCCTTCGCGATAAAGTAGGACATGACACGATAAACACCGCCTTGGGTCCTGATGTCAGAGATCAGTCGATATGCGGATAGGCCGTTCATTTTCTTAGCATCGTACTTGATCACACTAGCCTGGGACCTTTCCGCAAAATTGATGGCTGCCTGTCTGGGAGATGTTCCGGAGGTGACTGAAAGCAGAATGGCGGCATCTCTTTGCTTGCTCGCCATCTTAACCTGCGACGGCGTGTTGTTGACTTTCCAGTTTCTCGGGACAGGGAATTGGAAGCGCAGTTGGGGATGGTAAAATACACCTTCATTAACATAGCCTTGCCGAGGATCTTCTCCAAACACAAGACCGTTGATATGGCGTAGATACGCGTTCCTTCCCACCTTCGGGCTTTTTTGACCCAGCTTCTTCTGCCACTGCCTGGATCTCTCCCTCACCACCTTTTCACGGTCTTCCGGATTCGGATGCGTGGAAAACCAGCTTGGCAGGCCGCTTTTGTCGGAATGTGGTTGCATTCTATCAAGGGTCTCAAAAAAGTTAGCCATCCGTGATGCATCGTAGCCCACCTTGCTCGCGTATTCCACACCCAGATCATCCGCCTGTCTCTCATTATCCCTGCTAAACTTCAGAAAAAGCATCTGCACGCCCATTCCCGTCACCCCGGAGAGGGCACGAAATGTCTCGGAAAACATACTCCCCATGGCGACCCCCATTTGCGCAAGCTGAGCTCGACTGATTTGTTGGGCAGAGTGACGTGCGGTAATATGCCCGATCTCATGCCCCATCACACCGGCCAACTCGGCCTCGCTGTTCAGGGTAGCCAAAATCCCGCGCGTAAAATAGACATAGCCCCCTGGAACGGCGAAGGCGTTGACGACTGATACGTCCAACACTTTGAAACGATATGCTAAATGGGGCCTATGGGAGACTTTGCCCATTCGCTGGCCCAAGCCATTAATATAGGCGTTCAGCTTCTGGTCATCATAAAGACCAAATTGGCGAACAACATCAACATCGGTTTGGCCGCCAAGCTGTATCTCTTCGTTTTCACTCACTAACATCAACTCACGCTGCCCGCTCACCGGATTGACTGCACACGAAGCGGCCCACAAAAGCAAGCCAAGCAGCCCTAATGTGATAACCGTTGTTCCAATAGTTCTTTTCACCATGACCCTTGTTTCTCACCTCCATGGGGATTGAAGATTTAAGGGCATTGGCCTCCCCTCCAGCTCTCTCTGGGGAGACGACCTTGTGCACTACCTAAGGAGATTAGGGAAAAGGGGCAGGGGTGTCAAGGGGCGAGGTAGTGTGTTCAGTCGCCACTTCACCTATAGGGGTGGGTGGTGCTACGTCAATATCATAGTCACTGACACGCCCTAAAAAAATGGGCGTGCGCCTGCGCTCATACTTGGATTTCCCTACGTGCTTTAGGGAACCCGTATGCGAAGGATTTCATCGCAGAGGGCATCATAATCATAAGCTCCCCTGGATGAAGGCGCAAATTTCGAAACAGGCTTTCCGGCCAGGTTGGCCTGGTTGAGAGATTCGCTCTTGGCAATAATGGTCTTAATGAGCCTTCGCCGGTGTTCCTCCAAGAGCTCTTCGAAGATGGCGTTGGTTCGGGTGGTACGTATGTCGAACATGGTGATCAGGATCCGATAGGGAACCTCTTCTTCGTCACGCAGTTCCTGGGCGGCATCCAGGAGGGCGGAAAGTCCTGTTACGGCGCCGACGCCAGGCTGCACAGGAATGATAAGAATGTCCGCCGCTACAAGGGCATTGTAAGTGAGAATATTGAGTTGGGGCGGACAATCAAGGATAATATCCCGATACTCGTCCCCCAGATTTGCCAAGGCACGCCAGAGTCTCTCCTCTCGCCTGATGCGGGTGGAGAGCAGCTCTGCAGTTTCGGTCAGTTTGGCGGTGGCTGGCACCATGTCCAAGTTGCTGTATCTGGTGGCAAAGACGGCCCGTGGTGCCTGTGAGGGACGGTCCATGATGAGGTCCCCCACGTCCCGTTCGGGTGTATTTTTCATAAAACTGTTTGTGGCGTGGGCCTGTGGATCAAGGTCCACCAGAAGGGTCTTTCGACCTCTTTCGGCCAACCCGGCTGCCAGATTGGATGCCGTAGTTGTCTTGCCTACGCCGCCCTTGGTATTGGTAATTGCAAAAATCATAACCAGCCTCCCCCCTTAAAAAATTGTGAGAAAATAATAATGAAAACAACAACTTCCAAGCGTTTCGTTCGCGAGATCCACTCTATTCCCTAACCCTCGAATTTTGGCATTATAGTCAGGCCGGAAATGCGTGTCAACTCTGGTATTTACAGGACTTCCCTTTCTCTTCACATGCTGCATTTCAGTCTCATTATCAAGGGATGAGATGCAAGTTGAGACCCAACAAACTGGGCACCCACCCATAAAGTGGGGAGTCAAAGCGTAGCGCGGGCAAATACCGCTAAGAGCGGGAGCACCGGGGAGCAACCACTAAGGCGCATGGAACGATCGAATGCCACGTGGCTCCAAAAAGATCTTGTATCGGCGGAGAGATGATGCCTTGATGGTGAATCTGGGCGTATTTTCGCGGCTTGACACCTAAACCCCGAAAAACCTATACTTCCAAAACTCCCCAAAAACCAAAATGTTAAACAAATCTGGAAGGCAGCGTATGATCAAATCTGAGCCGCCGTCGCGCAAGGAATATTTACAAGTGCAGAAGAAAAGCCACGGGCGGTATCTTTTCGGTGTGTTTCCGGCCCAGTATCCCAGGGAGATCCTTTGGGCCTTGGACGCTCTGCCTGTGGAGATCTGGGATCCGCCTCTGGAGGTAAGCCATGCCAACGCGCACCTCCAGCCCTACATCTGCTCTGTGGTCAAACAGGGATTGGAGCTCATTCTACAGGGCAAATGTGACGATCTGGACGGCTTTCTCTTCCCCCATACCTGCGACTCTATCCAAAACCTGGCCTCTATTGTTAACGATTACCTGGGCATGGACAAGCCCTGCTATTTTTTTTATCACCCTAAGGCCCCATACCAGGCCTCCTCAAGACAGTATTACATTGAACAGCTTAGGACGCTCGTTTCCCGGCTTGAAAAGCAACTGGGACCGATTGAGCCTGCCCAACTCGAGCACCGGGTGGGCCAAGGCCAGAAAATGGCCGCCCTCATCAGAGAGTTATTCAACCTGAGGGCGAATGGGAGGCTCCGTGCTTCAAACGCCCATTTCTACCAGGCCATCCGCTACACGGAGTATCTCCATCCCGATGATTTTATCCCATTACTGGAGGGATTTTTGGCCGATTCAAAGGGGCAGGCTGGGGGTGGCCCTGCGGTAATTTTGAGTGGGGTTTTGCCTAATCCTCCAGAAATTCTGACCCTTTTGGATGATCTGGGAGTTAGGGTGGCTGACGATGACTTGATCAGCTGTAGTCGACGTCTTTTGATGCCCCCAAGCCAGGCCGACGATCCCTTTGAGGCACTGGCTGAAGGCTATTTTGGTATGCCCCCCTGCACGACTAAAGACTCCCCTGTGAGTGAACGCCTTGACTATCTCCTCGAGAAAATCGACCGCACCGGCGCCAAGGGCGTTATTTTCTACGTCGTGAAGTTTTGCGAACCAGAGCTGTTCGATATACCCCAGTTGGTAGAAGAACTAAAAAAAAGGGATGTTGTCACACTCATCATCGACACTGAGCTCCACCAGGGACTGAGCGGTCAGCTGAAAACGCGTGTGGAAGCCCTTGTGGAAATGATCAGATAGGTGGGAATGAACTTCATATCGGTTGAACAGCTAAGGTATAATATCTAAATTATTAATGATTGACATAAATCTGTGGTTTAGGAATCGCTCATGCCATTCGCCAGGACTTTACGATACCAGTTCATGAAGGATCTGGGGGCACCCGCCCTCATGCGCTTTGCCCAAACAGGTAAGAAGAGGCACCGCAAGGAGCCAAACCCCCATTTTGGTCCACCGCTCAAATCCGCCAAGCGTCTGAAAGAGATAATGACCCGGCATTACTATCTCTCTCGTTTTGCCAAAGGCGCCAAGCCCATCGCGTGGGTGACGAGCGGCGCACCGGTGGAACTGCTCAGACCTTTTGGCTTCTACACCATCTATCCGGAGAACCACGGCGCCCTCTGCGGAGCGCAAAAAATGGCTTCTGAGCTATGCGCTGCGGCAGAAGAGCACGGCTTTCACCAGGATCTCTGCTCCTACGCCCGCACAGACCTTGGCCACTACTTCTCAAGAAAGACCCCTGCTGGCAAGCTCCCTAAACCTGACCTTCTGTTCGCCTCCAACAACATTTGCCAGACGGTCGTCTATTGGTTCAAGGCCCTGGCTCGGTATCTGAACATCCCCCTCGTCCTGTTTGACACCCCTTATAATTTCGAGGAAATAACAGAGAACGATATCTCATATATGACCCGTCAATTCGAAGAGATGATCCCCGTATTGGAGCAAGTCTCCGGGCGGCCATTCAACTACCAGAAGTTCCAAGAGATCATCCGCCTTGCACGGGACTCCTCCTTGGCCTGGGGCGAGGTGCTCGCCACAATGAAGGCAAGGCCTGCCCCCATGACCATCTTCGACGCCTTCATCCATCTGGCACCCATTGTTTCATTACGGGGCCTGCCATTGACTCTGGACTATTACCGAATGCTTCTGGATGAATTAAAGGAGCGGGTGGAACGTGGTGTGGGCGCCATCAATAAGGAACAGAAGCGCCTCATGTGGGATAACATTGCCATTTGGTATAAGGTCCGCGACTATTCGAATCTCTTCGCCCAACACGGCATGAATTTCGTCGTGGCCACCTACACCAATGCCTGGGCTGAGACCACCCCGTACATGGACGAGAACCGGCCCCTAGAGTCCATGGTTAAGGCATACAGCCTGGTCATCCTCAACAACAACCTGAACCACAGGCTGAGGCTTATGGAGCGGCTCATCAAGGAGTACCATGTTGATGGCCTGGTCATCCACTCGGCCAGAAGCTGCAAGCCTTACTCTGTGGGTCAATACGATCTGAAGCGCCTTTTGATGGAGCGGCTGGGAGTCCCTTCTGTGGTCATCGAAGGGGATATTACGGACTCCCGGGCCTACTCCGAGGAACAGGCCAACACCCGCCTAGAGGCCTTTTTTGAGGCGATGGAGAATTGATTTCTTCATAAAAGAGGGCCCTAAAGTGTATAACAGGTTTTTGGAATACTAAATGATCTCTGAGAGTTAACACGTGATGCTGGATGCTGGCCTCTAGATACTGGATAGAAAAGGAATTGTTCTTTTAATTCATCAGGCATCTAGTATCGATTCGCCTAAGGCACTATAATTACACTTCCCGACTCGTTGCTTTGAGGCGAACCTTGGCTAGGAGAGATATTGTGGACTACTTCGTGGGCATAGATGTGGGCTCCCTCAGTACTGAAGCAGTGATCATTGATGCCCATGATGACTTGGCCGGATACAGCATCATTCAGACCGGAGCCAACAGCACCGACGCAGCGGAAGAGGCCTTGGAAAAGGCCCTGGTGGAGGCAAGCCTTAGGCGCGGACAGATCAGAAGGGCTGTAGCCACGGGTTACGGAAGGATCTCCGTACCTTCGGCAGACAAAAAGGTCACGGAGATCTCGTGCCACGGCCTGGGTGCCCGTCACCTCTTCCCTGACACCGAAACGGTTATCGATATCGGTGGGCAGGACTCCAAGGTGATCCGGGTTGGCGAGGAAGGCAAGGTGCTGGACTTCACCATGAATGACAAGTGTGCAGCCGGGACAGGCCGCTTCCTGGAGGTGATGGCATCTAAGCTCCAGGTCTCCTTGGACGACATGGGAAAACTCTCTTTGCAGGCCGGTGGGGAGTTACGCATCAGCAGCGTCTGTACCGTGTTTGCCGAAAGCGAAGTAGTCTCACTGGTCGCGCAGAACCATCCTAAAGAGGAAATCATCCGCGGTCTACACCGGGCCATCGTGAACAGGGTGTGGAGCATGATTAAGACTGTCGGGGTTCATGGCGCAGTGACCATGAGCGGCGGTGTGGCGAAAAATAGGGGCGTGGTGGCACTCTTGGAGGAGAAGCTGGAAAGACCCATGCACCTGCATACAGAGCCCCAGATTATAGGCGCCCTTGGTGCAGCGCTCATGGCAAAGAAGCAGGGCCAATAGAGGAAAACAGGGAAACTATTGTAATGATCGACGCCTGCTCATTTGGGGTCATTGTTATTGATGGAATAAAACACACTTCAGATCTTCTCATCTACCCTGATGGACGCATCGTGGAACCCTGGCGACGCAAGAGTGGGCATAGACTCTCAAGTGACGACATACGAAAACTCATCCAATCTGAACCAGAATGCATCATTGCCGGTACGGGCGTCAGCGGCCAAGTAAGACCTGAGAAGACGCTTGAAAAAATACTCCATCAAAAAGGCATAATGTTTATTGCAGCGCCAAACCATCATGCCATGAGTCGCTACAATGAAATATCCCACAAGAAGCGCGTGGGCGCCTGCTTTCACTTGACCTGTTAACGGATCCTTCCCCTACCACCCCATATAATCCGGTACTCGGGCTTGATCCTTTGGATTATCTGCTTATTTTTACAATGAATGATTCAAACCCCTCCCCCAGAGCAGCGTATAGGTTCCGGCCTTATTGTGGGGAAGGGCTAACATGCTGAATTTAAATTAATTATAGTCCTAACGAAGCTTTTAAAAATGAAGGAGAACGTTATGAAGAAGAACGCTCGGCGAAAGACCGCCCTTATCGGCTGGACACTATTTTGCCTCATTGGAGGATATGGGGTGTCCACGCTCCTAAATCCCATTTCAGCGCCAGAGGCTCAAACCACTTCAACTGTGGCAACCACGCCTGGATCCTTCTCGGAGTTGGCCAAAGAGGCGAGTCCGTCGGTGGTGAATATTAGCACCTTAAAGGTGATAAAGGGTGGAGAACGGGCCCCCATGCCCTTTGGCCCAAATGATCCCTTCAGAGAATTTTTTGATCGATTTTTTGGGGACCAACTGCCCAAGGATTTCAGGCAGAGAAGCCTCGGATCAGGTTTTATCATCCATAAAGATGGCCTCATCCTAACCAACAACCATGTGGTGGAAAAGACGGATGAGATTAAGGTAACACTATCAGACAAGAGAGAGTTTAAAGCGGAAATCATTGGCCGCGATCCCAAGACCGATCTGGCCCTTATCCGCATTGAGGCTGACACGTCCCTAGAACCTCTGCCCCTCGGCGACTCAGAAAAGTTGGACGTGGGTGATTGGGTCGTAGCCATCGGAAATCCTTTTGGCCTGGGCCATACCGTAACGGCTGGCATTGTAAGTGCCAAGTTTAGGCGGCTTGGCACGGGCTCCTATGACAATTTTATCCAGACCGATGCCTCTATCAACCCTGGGAACAGTGGGGGCCCTCTTCTGAACACGATGGGAGAAGTGGTCGGGATCAATTCGGCCATCTTCACTCAGACCGGAGGAAGCGTCGGCATTGGGTTTGCCATTCCCATCAATATGGCCAAAGACCTCCTCCCCCAACTCAAGAAAGGCAAGGTGGTCAGGGGCTGGCTGGGTGTGCTGATCCAAAAGATCACCCCAGAGCTAAAAGACAAGCTCGACCTAAAAGATGAAAATGGAGCGCTGGTTGCGGATGTGGTATCCGGCGGACCTGCAGAGAAGGCCGGTATCAAAAGAGGGGATGTGATTGTCTCCTTTGACGGAAAGGAGATAGATGAAATGAACGAACTCCCATATGTGGTGGCATCTACGCCTGTAGGCAAGGTGGTCACCGTGGAGGTCATCCGGAAGGGGCAAAAGAATGCGCTTCGGGTGGAGGTGGGAGAACTCAAAGAGGAAGGCGAACCCCCTGCTGTCGCTGAGGCCGAGCCCAATCTTGGCCTCACCTTGAAAGAGATCACTCCCGAACTCGCAAGGAATTTTCGCCTATCTGAAACGAGCGGTCTTGTGGTGGTCCAGGTGGAAGCAAATTCACCCGCAGCGGAAGCTGGCGTAGCGCCGGGGGACATCATTCTTGAAGTGGACCAGGCGTCTGTAAGAAACCTTGGGGAATTCAATAAAAAGACTAGTTCCTACAAGGCTGGGGATACCGTTCTCCTCTTGATCAATCGGCGCGGAAGCACTCTTTATATCACTCTGAAGATATGGGAATAGGGGGACAGCTGATTTCCAAGCATGGACGCTCCCTGCCAGGCTCTTGAGCGGGGCAGGGAGTGTCCAAACCCCGCGCTGTTCTGCCCTTTCCTTAATCCACAACCATACCATCCACCTGTCAATCTTCTGTCACCCATATATCGTGCAGCCTACCTATACTTGACACACCAATCTCCAAATCATATTTTGCCTTAAGAAGGATTGTAAATTCGATGCATGCGACCCTTGTCTGTATTAAAACTGATGCTTTGAGCCCCCACGGTGGCGTGTTTCAAATGTCGGTTTACTCACGATTGGTGCTTTAGCGGTGGACCCTCTCTCATTCCTGGACATGACAACGCCTGATCCCAAGTTCCGAGAGAAAGCCTGGTCTTTCCTGAAAAGATCTCCCTTGAAGGATGTGATCAAGTTTCTGCTGGTCATCGCCGCCTTGACCTGGTTAATGGCCCGTGGCACAGAGAGGCTTGGTTACAACTGGCAGTGGTACCGAGTCCCTCAATACATACTCTCTTTTGAGAATGGCGACTTTGTCGCTGGCCCCCTTCTTCACGGGCTGATGGTAACGCTTCGCATCACTTCAGTGAGTCTGGTTCTAGCCTTTGTCCTTGGATTGGTGACCGCACTTTTTCGCCTGTCAAACGCCTTCTTAGCAAGGGCCTTGGCCCGAGCATACTTGGAATGCATCCGGAACACACCGCTCCTCGTGCAGCTCTTTTTCATCTACTTCGTCATCTCACCCGTCTTCGACATAAGTCGCTTTGCTTCAGCCGTCTTGGCCCTGAGCCTCTTTGAAGGGGCCTATACGTCAGAGATCTTTCGAGCCGGAATCGTCTCCATCCAGAGGGGACAATGGGAGGCGGCATACAGCCTTGGCCTAACCACCTTCCACACTTACAGATATATCATCCTACCCCAGGCCATTCGGAGGGTTTTACCGCCACTGACCAATCAGGCCATATCCCTGGCAAAAGATTCCGCCCTTGTAAGCACCATCGCCATCTATGACTTAACCATGCAAGGCCGGGCGGTTATCGCAGAGACTTATCTCACTTTCGAGCTCTGGTTTACCATTGCCGCTATTTATCTCCTCCTTACCCTGAGCCTCTCCCTCGTTGTCAACCGCATGGAAAAGCGTATTGGGGTCACAACGTAAGGGAGAATAAGGAGTCTATCCAATGCAAGAAGAGGCCTTAGGAGACCACATCATCACAGTTAACAAGATCAGGAAGACATTTCCCAATGGGGTCCGTGCGCTGCAAGACTTTTCCACCAAAATCCGTCGCAGTGAGGTCGTTGTTGTCATAGGGCCATCCGGTTCTGGCAAATCCACATTCCTTCGATGTCTCAACGGGCTTGAAGAGATCGATAGTGGCTCCATCGTCATTGACGGCATACCCCTAGATGAAAAAAAGAGTAACCGCTTGGCGATTCGAAAAGAGGTGGGAATGGTCTTTCAGTCTTTCAATCTTTTCCCCCACATGACCGTGTTCGAGAATGTGACCTTGGCACAGAGGCTTGCACGAAAAAAGAGCAAACAGGAGTCCAAGAAAACGACGATGGACCTGCTCAGGAAGGTGGGCATCGCGGAGAAGGCGGATAGCTATCCGAGCCAACTCAGCGGGGGACAACAACAGCGTGTAGCCATTGCAAGGGCTCTAGCTCTCATGCCTAAGGTGATGCTTTTTGACGAGGTGACCAGTGCCCTCGATCCTGAAATGATCAACGAGGTCTTGGACGTTATGAAGACTCTCGCCCGGGAGGGAATGACTATGGTCGTGGTCACTCACGAGATGGGCTTTGCCCGCGAGGTGAGTGATCGGGTGATTTTTATGGAGCACGGTAGGATAGTAGAAGAGGGAACGGTCCAACATTTCTTCAGTAGTCCCAGGGAGGAGCGGACGAAGCGCTTTCTGAGCCAGATTCTATGAAATGGCATTGGATATTTCATGATCCTGCTTCGCTGTAGCACGCTCATGGGATTGAAGAGAAATCGAGAGGAAAGAGATGATGAAAATTCGCCGCTTATGGTTAGCAAGCATCTTGTTTGTTTCCCTGTTCATTGGCATGGCTAGTCCGGTATTTGCCGGGAAGATTCAGCAACAGCTCGTCAAAGAGAGCGCCTTGGAGCAAATTCTCAAACGTGATGCACTTCGGGTCGGCATGTCCACCTTTGTACCCTGGGCCATGAGGGACAAAACAGGCAAGTTGATAGGTTTTGAGATCGATGTGGCCACTAGGCTTGCCAATGACATGGGGGTCAACGTGGAGTTTGTCCCCACCAAGTGGGATGGTATAATCCCCGCGCTTTTCTCTGGTAAGTTTGATGTCATTATTGGTGGTATGGGAATTAGGCCAGATCGGAATCTGAAGGTCAACTTCAGTATTCCCTATGATTATACAGGCATGTCCATGGTGGCCCATAAAGACCTCGCCGCAGGCTTTAGAACCTTGAAGGACTTTAACCGTCCCGACGTGTTACTCGCCGCCAGGCTCGGCTCCACAGCTGTGACCGCCGCCAAGAAATTTATGCCCCAAGCGGAACTACGCATGTTTGACGATGAGTCCCAGGCATATCAGGAACTTCTCAACGGTAGAGTTCACGCCGTGGTGGGATCTGCCCCTCTGCCAAGATTTCAGGCTATAAAGTATCCAGAAAAGCTTTTTCTTCCACTCAAGACCAACTTCACCAGAGAGCCTATAGGATTTGCCGTAAGGAAAGGGGATTTTGACACGCTAAACTACCTTAACAATTGGATCCGTGTGGTGGAGGCTGAGGGTTGGCTGAGAGAGAGAAAGCGCTATTGGTTTGAAACAAGGGATTGGGAGCGCATGCTTAGATAAGTTTTTAAATATGAGGCCGCTTTTGAGAAAAAGAAAGACAAAAATTACGTTCCTTGACATTACCCTGTTCTTCCTTCTATTGGCAGTGGCAATATATATCTTACACAGGGTCAAGGCGGGTCTTCATTACACCTGGGATTGGGGATCCATACCGCAATACCTTTTCCGCTACGATGAAGAGAGCAAGAGATGGGTGGCCAGCATCCTCGTGCAGGGACTGTTCACAACCATCCGGTTAAGCGTGTGGAGCACTATTCTCGCAACATTCATCGGCACAGTCATTGGACTTTGCCGTCTGAGCAAAAGCCTTTTCAGCCGACTGATTGGGCGGACTTATGTGGAATTGATCCGCAATCTTCCACCCCTAGTCCTGATTTTCATCTTCTATTTTTTCTTGGCTGATCAGATCATGACAAGCATTGGTGTGGATGAATTCGTCAAATCCCGATCTGAGAATATCCAGGCTCTATTAACGTTTCTCTTTGCCCCACCGCCCCTCTTCTCGGCCTTCCTATCAGCACTGATTACCCTTGCCCTTTTTGAAGGAGCTTACATTGCTGAGATCGTCAGGGCAGGTGTCCAATCCATTGAAAAGGGACAATGGGAGGCTTCTCATGCCTTAGGTTTATCCTGGTGGCAGCAGATGCGTTACGTTATCCTCCCCCAGGCAACCCAGAGGATTCTGCCACCATTGGCGGGGCAGTTCATCTCCACGATTAAGGATTCTGCTATTGTTTCGATCATCTCCATTCAGGAATTGACTTTTCAGGGCATGGAACTCATGTCAGCCACCTATCTCACCTTTGAAGTCTGGATCACGGTCACGGCTCTATATTTTATATTGACCCTTGCCTTATCCCTTTCTGTGGAACGGCTTGAGATCCATATGAGAAGAAGCGAGGTTTAAGCGTCCATCATGGAAAATGAGATTCAGTTGACCACCCAACCCATTGCAAAACTCCTACGACAGATCGCCATCCCGGTGAGTATCGGGCTTTTCTTTCACACCATGTTCAATGTGGTGGACACCTTTTTTGGAGGCCTCATCTCGACACAGACCTTAGCGGCTCTATCTCTATCCTTCCCCGTCTTTTTTATCATTATTGCCGTGGGGAACGGCTTCTCCACAGGGACAACGGCTCTAATAGGCAATGCCCTCGGAGCTGGTAATCGAGATGAAGCAAGGCTTTTTGGAATTCAAGGGATCACCTTTGGTGT
>JASFEQ010000049.1:0-16454 GCA_050124735.1 Desulfobacteraceae bacterium
TGGGTGATATGATATGGGGAAATGCCCTTGACCTCATGAAATTGCTTGATGAGAACAAGGTTGAAGTTTTGACCAATGCTAACCCCCTGAAAATAACAGAGACAGGTGTTGACGTGGCTAATCAAGAGGGAAAGGAAAAAACCTTAGAGGCTGATACCATCATCGTAGCTACCGGTATGAGATCCAACAGTGGCATATTTGTGGAGAAATTGTGGGATAAGGTGCCAGAAGTTATCACCATCGGGGATTGCGTCAAACCTCGCAGGATACTGCATGCCATAGGGGAGGGATACCGCAGGGCGCGGGTGATTTAAAGTATACGAGCGCACAGATCTAGTGCTAACTTGCATAATTAAGCGTTATCACCGGAGCGTCATTGCGAGTGAAGCGAAGCCGTTCGGCCTCGAGCTCACGGCCGAGAGGCAATCTCTTTTTTTGGAAAACAAATTGTTTTAACAGGTTGGGATGAGATTGCCGCGTCGCCTTCGGCTCCTCGCAATGACATTATAATATCGGTAATTTATGCAACTAAGTACTAGTATCTCGGAAATCTTGTGTCGCCGAATAGGCAGTAAATATAATGCTCCCGGTATCGCTCAATTTGCGCTCTCCTCATGGAATCTTGGAATTCTGGAATAATGGGTGATTAAAGCGGAACAAGATTTAAGCTAATAGAAAAGAAGTGTCAGCATGACAGCGATGAAAGTGGTGGTTATTGGTAACGGTATAGGAGGGTTCAGCGCGGCATCCAACATCCGCCATTTAGATAACAACTGTGAAATCACGATGATTTCCGCTGAGAAAACGCCTCTCTATTCAGCCTGTGTACTCCCCGAATATATCTCCGGCAAAATTCGCAGAGAAAACACCTTTGTAAAAGAAGAGAGCGACTACAAACGACTAGGGATCCATACGCTTTTCGGCCATGAAGTAAAAGAGATCGACGCCCCTGCCAAGAAAGTGACCATAGATGATGGAAAGGCCCTCCCATTTGACAGGCTTGTTCTTGCAACAGGCAGCGAAGCCATTAGTCTTGGTGAACCCAAAAAGGGGGTATTCAAGGTTAAAACCCTAAAGGATGCTGATGACATCATCGCGCACGAGGGCAGGAAGGCAGTCGTGGTCGGCTCTGGGGCCATTGGGATCGAAGTGGCCATAGCCCTCTATCATAGGGGATACGAAGTAACTATTGTAGAGATGATGGATCAAATCTTGCCCCTTGTCTTGGATCAGAAAGCAGCGGTCAAGGTTCAGGGTATTCTCGGGGAGCATGGGATAAAGGTCCTTAATGGTGAATGTGCGGAGTCGATCCTTGGTCAGGATCGAGTTGAAGGGTTGCGGACCGACAAGCGGGAACTGGAATGCGATGCGCTTATATGTGCGCTGGGGATGCGGCCAAAAGTGAAATTGGCTCAAGAGGCAGGCATTAAGGTAGGTAATGCAGGCGGTATCCGAGTAGACTCCCATCTGCAGAGCAGCTTGTCAGGGATTTACGCGTGTGGCGATTGCGTGGAGGCCAATGATATTTTAACAGGAGAACCCTACCTGAATCTGTTCTGGCACAATGCGAATTGTCAGGGATCAGTGGTTGCCCGAAACTGTACAGGGTTTACCACTGAATATCCAGGATCCAGGAATATTTTGAATATGGACGTTTTTGGCAATCATCTTGTTGGATTTGGCTACACGGAATCGGCTTTGCAAAAGTTTAGGCATACAAAGGCCGCTAATGGTCAACCCACCGAGCTCTCGATCATTGAGGGGGAACAAAACGGGGGCTATTACCGCTTGGTCCTTCTGGGAGATCGATGCATTGGGGGGCAATTTATTAACATAAAAAAGGACTTAGGCCTACTTTGGGCTCTTATGTATCGAAGAAAGAGTATCAAAGAACTTCTCAGGGTCTTTGAAAAGGAAGAAGTGATGTGCCGCAGGCCATACTTGTTCCGGCTCAGTCCCTTTTTTGTGTAGAAAAAAACGAGACCAAAGCGAATAGGAAGGAGTGAAGGAGAGAGATGGAAAAGGCGCTGGTTATTTATCCTGAAAAGTGTACGGGCTGCCATGCCTGTGAGATGATCTGTTCTTTGACCCATGAGAGTGCGTGTGACCCGAATTTGTCCAGAATTGGGATCATGAAAACAAGGGGTGGGGGAACCCATGAGAACATCCCGGTTGTTTGTCAGCAGTGTCATGATCCCATATGTGCGGACGTCTGTGTCATGGGTGCCATATCCAAGAATGAGGAGACGGGAGCGCTTGTGGTCAATGAAGATCTGTGCGTGGGTTGCAAAACCTGCGTCATAGCCTGTCCGTTGGGTGGCGTTTTGTACCATTATATAAAAGGATGTGCCATGAAATGCGATCTATGCGGCGGTGACCCAGAGTGTGTGAAATCCTGTCTCTATGGCGCCTTAGAATACTTACCAATGGATGAGTGGGGAAGGAAGGAACGGCTCAAAGGAGTGGAGAACCTAGGTAGAATATTCGAGGTGGTATATAAGTAACCAACTAGACCTAAGACCAAACCCCCTCCCCAACCCTCCCACTTGTCGAAGATCCCGCCCTTCGGCGGGGAAGAGGGAGGGCGGGGTGGAGGTGGAATTAAGGAGATGAGTCATGATGCTAGGAGGCTATGCAGGGCAAATATTATATATCGATTTGACAAAGGAAGAGATTAGGAAAGAGCCCTTGGACCTGGATATGGCCAAGAAATTCTTGGGGGGCTTTGGACTCAACTGCAAATTGGCCTGGGATCTTCTGGACCCTGATGTGGACCCCTATTCCCCGGATAATATGATCTTTATGGGCATGGGACCTATCATTGGGACAGCGGCGCCCGTTTCCAACAAGAATTCTGTGGTGAGCAAGTGGCCATCTACGGGCACCATATCACCCGGAACATCTGGAGGGGATTTCGGGATCCAGGTGAAGCTCTCTGGTTACGATGAAGTGATCATTAAAGGTAAAGCAAAAAGACCGGTTTACATCAAAATCAACGGCGATAATGTGCAAATCTGCGATGCCAGCGACCTATGGGGCAAGGACACTTACGAGACCACTGATATGTTGTGGGAAAAGCATGGGCGGAATTACGCTGTTGTCGCCATGGGGACGGCTGGGGAGCGTCTAGTTAATACGACCATTTGTCTGGTGGACAAGGTAAGTACCTGGGGTAAAGGTGGGTTGCCAGCAATTATGGGCTCCAAGAATCTCAAAGCCTTCATAGCTTGCGGGAATAAGGGCATTGCGGTGGTAGACCCAAAGAGATTGATAGAACAAACACGCATCATTCAGGAGCGCTTCAAAAGCTATCCAGATTATCAGAAGCTCGTAGAGCTGGGAACCATGGATGGCTTTGCAGGATGGGCCGATGTGCACGGCATGTCCATGAACAACTGGACAGGACGGTTTCCTACGGAGGAGGCCTATCGTCTATACAGCCCCGAATACTATCTTGAGAATATCAAGGCAGGCAGATGCTCTGATCCCACTTGTCCGGTGGGATGCAAGGATCACTTGAAAATCAGGAAGGGAGAATATGCCGGAACCGAGGCCTGGGTATCATCCTTCTACGGACGAGTGGTTCATATGGCAGCCCGCTGTCAGGTGGGCAGTTATGAGAAGGCTGTGAAGGCGCAGGAATATTTTCAGCGTACCGGGCTCTGCATCCATTCTTATACAGCGCTCATTGACTGGGCAGTCGAGCTTTATGAGAGAGGCATATTGACTAAAGAGGACACGGATGGTGTAGAACTAAAGCACGACTTTGAAACGACCATGTATTTATCCGAACAGGCAGATAAGAATGAAGGGCTCGGAGGGATCTTAGCTCAAGGTTATTTAAAGGCGATTCAAGATATCGGTCGAGGATGTGAAAAGTATGCGATCCATGTCAAAGGCATGGAGCCCCTTTACGATCCCAGGATCAATCGAATGAGTGGTCCCGAACTTAACCAGGTGGTTAACCCACGGGGTGCCCATGCGCCCCAGGGCTGTATCACGTTGTATATGGCAAAGGACTTGGCCGCTGAAAAATACAGACCGTGGCTTGAAGATAGGGGTGTATCTGCAGAAGCCCGAGAGAGAATATTCCCCCGACCTGGCTATTTCAATATAGCTCGAATGCTGCCCTATGGCGAAGACTGGGTTGCCTTCACCAATTCAGTTGGTCTGGGATGCCTGAGAGGTCGTGTGGACAGCTTCATGAGGGGTGAAGACTGGCCAGAGATCTATTCAGCAGTGACCGGATTTGAAACCTCTCTTGAGGAGCTTAGAGAGTGCTCAAAAAGGATATATAACTTGTACAGGGCGTTGAACGTGAGGCTGGGATTCTCCCGAAAAGATGACGTCTTTCCTGAAAGGTGGTTTGAACCGCTTGAGACAACGGATAGAGGAACCATGGTCCTTTGTGACTATTTCGGGACACCTCTGTCCAAGGAAGACTGCCAGAATCTCCTGAACGACTACTACGATGAGAGAGGATGGGAAACCAAGACGGGGATTCCCACAGAAAAAACCCTTGTGAAAACAGGTCTGGAAGATGTGGCCAAAGACCTCAAGGACAGGGGGTTTATCAAATAAGTCAATTTTGCCTTCACCTGATTGCAAAATTTTGTGCTGCATTTCCAGGGCACTCTAAAATCAGTGCCGTTTTCGAAGAGGAGGGCATGACACGGTGAGCGAGGATGAGCGATTGATCACTGATTTGCTGTCCATTGTAAATAAGGAAAACCTTTCTGCCGATATCTATGAAAGGATAGCTTACGGCCAGGATGGTATACAACCTGATCTGGAGCCGGACAAGATACCTGCTGTTGTCGTAAAACCCACCACAGCGGAAGAGGTCTCTAAGGTTGTAAGATATGCCAGTGAGAAGAAAATTCCCATATACATCCACGGAACGGGGACAGCCTTCAAGGGGTCATCCAGACCCAAACGCCCCCACAGCATCCTTCTAAGCATGCAGGGACTTGATTCTGTGGAGTTGCACGAAGAAGACCTGTACTTCGAAGCCGGTGCTGGTGCGAATCAATATGAACTGGAGAAATTGCTTCTAAGTCGTGGGTACATGCTGCCTATGAACGTGGGGAGCAAATACTCAGCCACCATAGGCGGCGCGGTAGCTATAAACACTATCGGTCACATGGTGGACATATGTTTGGGCAAAATCATAGACCATATTATGGGCCTGGAGGTGGTTCTGCCGAATGGCGAAATCATTGAAACAGGCACAAGAAGCATAAGAAGACCTGCTGGAATCGACTACACGCGGTTTTTCGCAGGAATGGAGGGCGTCTTTGGGATTATCACCAAGGTAAGGATGCGCCTCCTTCCCAATTTCCAGAGGGCTTATGTTGTGGGATTTTTCCCGGAGCTTACGGATATTGCCCACGCCTTTATGAGACTGTACAAAGAGAAATTGCCTCCGCCGTTGTACGGAGAGCTATTGGATAAAAGAGCCTGTATAGCCCCATTCCGGCTAAGAGGGTTGGGGGAGCCGCTGGGCCACATGGGATTAGCAATTGCCATCGGCCATACACAGGAGGATGCTGACCAGCAAGCCGACAAGATTGTGAGGGTTTTCAAGGCAGAGGATGCCGTCGAAGCCCGTGTCGTCACGTCCCGTAAAGAGCAAGCAGATTACTGGGCAGCCCGTGACAACATTCTGAATATCCTTCAGACACCAGAAGGAGAAGAGAAGCTCCTTCCCATGGGCGCTGTCGAGAGTTCCGTGCCCCTGAGTCATCTGGCTGATGTCATAGACTATTTCAGGACAGGTCATAGTTATAGCACGCTGCATGAGGCCAAATTATTTGTTTACGGTCATGTGGGTACATGCGACCTGCATGGATTGTGGTGCACCCCGGCTAGCTGGCCATTAGAAAAAAGACTTCAGTGTAGAAATGAAGCCCTCCTCTTGGAAAATGAAGTAAATTTGATGTGGGGTTGTGCCTCCGGGGAAATTGGGCAGACGGCCATGAGAATAAGTTTTCTAAGGAAGAGATGGGGGGAGGCAGCCTACGCCATGCTTATGGATATCAAGAAAGCGATTGACCCAAACAACATACTAAATCCCGGCAATCTGGAAGGTGAGGGTTATGACGTCTGACAATATTCAAGAAACTGACCGTCTCAAGGAGATGGAAGAAGAAATACTAAGCTTTATACAGACGTGCATCAATTGCAGAATGTGTGTTCCCATGTGTCCCACATACGAGGGCTGGGTTACGCAGAGCGCCTTTGGCAGACTTGCGGCCATTAATTTTCATCTCAAGTATGGACTGGGTACCGAAGAGGAGTTGAGTCGCCTACTCTTTGACTGTGCAACCTGTCGCAGATGCCAGGAGAGATGCAAGATGCTATCCACCAATGTAACCCCCACAGACGTTATTATAAAAACAAGACAGTTACTGGCTAGGAAGGCATTGGCTAAAGAAAGGGATGGATCATGAGCAAATCTCTTAAGGACGTTGTACCTATTCCACACATCTATATCAGGGAAAATGTCCTGCAGAAAGGCAACATCCCCGGAGTGACTGGAGATAAGACGGCATGGGCAAAAGGCCTCAATCTGTCAAGACAAGCGGAGTACATATTTTTCGCAGGTTGCGGCTACCAGTTCATGAAGTACGTGGAAAGCATGATGAGAGCTGCGGCCAGCATAGAGAAAGTTGGTTTAGGGAGAGAAAAGGGCATAGGCATAAGCAGGGCGTTCGGCAAGATTGGCATCGATCTCCCCAGCATCACGGCCAAGGTTGCGGCAGTAGGCAGAGAGGATATCTATACGAGGATTCTTGTCAATGCAGTGAGCATTCTCCAGAAGCTTGGACTTGACATGGGCTACATGTACGATGATGAGCCCTGTTGTGGTTCCCCGCTCTATTATTCAGGCTTTCTGGATGACTATATTGAGAACGCAAGAAAAAATTTCAATGTTTTTAAATCCCACGGGATTCGGAAGCTCATCGGTCTCATTCCCGCCTGCACGGCTTCTTTGCGAGACAACTATCCCAAATATGTGGAAGGCTATGAGCTAGAGGTTTCCCATTTCATTGAGGTGGTGGCGCAGAGGCTGAAAGAAACAGATATAAAGCCCAAGCTAAAGGAGCATGTTACCGTGGCTTACCACGATCCCTGTCAGCTATCCAGATATCTCGAGATTATCGATGCACCTAGAGAAGTCCTGGCGAGCATCGAAGGGGTAGAATTGAGAGAACCTGAGCCAGAGCAGTGCAAGCAGTGGTCCACCTGCTGCGGTGGCGGAGGGTTAGAGGCAGGTTCCCCCGAATTGTGTGAGAGGCTAGGCCTGAGGAGGCTTGAAGAATTGCTAAGTACAGGGGCCAATGTCATAGCAAGCCATTGCCCCGCATGTGTCATGCAACTCAGAAGGTCAGCAGAAAAGATGAAGGCCGATGTGAAGGTTATGGACCTGGTGCAGATTCTTGATGAAGCCCTCCAATAGAAACAGCCATCTGTCTACCTAAAACAGGATCAAACCAGACAATCAAATGTAGAAAAGGAGGAGAGTAGGAGATGAGTGAGCGTTCCCAATCACCCTAGACCCAACCATGGAAAACAGGCAACTGGCACGTGAGCCCATGGAATTACCTGGAAGAGGTGACCAAGGGTTTCCAACCGCCCAAGGAAGTCAAGATTCATGACATCACTTTAAGAGACGGCGAGCAACAGGTCCCATGACCTAAAACGGGTGCTTACCCAAGAGGAATTTAGGGAAATAGCCAAAGGGGTCAAGGCTAGACAATAAAACACACCAAAAAGTTCCACAACATGAGAAAGGGAGGTCTTGTTATGTTCGATGACATGCAGAGTTTCATATCCGCATTGGAGGAAAAAGGAAAGCTGCGCAAAATCAACGGTGCCCACTGGGATCTGGAAATCGGCACCATTCACGAAATTGTGAGTGAGAGGCTAGGCCCCGCATTGTTGTTTGATGAGATACCTGGATATCCCAAGGGATATCGTGTGGCTACCAACCTTCTCAATTTCAGTCTGGCTCAGAAGTTGGCACTCGGTCTTGATGAGACCATGACGGATATGGAAGTCATTCGTTACTGGAAAGAAAAGATGAAAGACTTTGCTCCGCTTCCCCCTGAGGAGGTAGGTGATGGTCCAATTTTTGAAAACATCCTGACAGAAGACGATGTGGACCTATTTATGTTTCCGACCCCAAAATGGCATGAGCAGGATGGGGGCCGATACATCGGCACGGGGGTTATTACCGTAACCAAGGACCCGGAGGAAGGATGGGTCAATTGCGGGACCTATCGCGTTATGATACATGACCAGAAGACCCTTTCCTTTTATATGTCACCAGGCAAGCACGGCAGGTTGATGCGTGAGAAATATTGGAAAAAGGGGGAGCCATGCCCGGTGGTCATATGCTTTGGGATGGATTTGACGCTTTATGCCTTCTCGACCATTTCTCTCCCTTGGGGCGTATCCGAATACGACGCGGCTGGCTTCCTCAAGGGAAAACCGATTAAGGTGGTGAAGGGTAAGGCCACTGGCCTCCCCATACCGGCCACTGCGGAGATCGCCGTGGAGGGATTCGCGCCGCCTCCATCTGAAGACGTGAGAGAGGAAGGACCATTTGGAGAGTGGACAGGTTACTATGCTTCTGGCAAGAAAACAGAACCTGTGGTCTATGTGAAGAATCTCTATTTCCGCAACAATCCCATCATGTTCGGACAGCCCCCTGTCAAGCCACCAGCATTCTTCTGGTTTCCCATCCCCGTGCATACGGCTGCAACGCTTTGGGACCGTTTGGAAAAAGCCGGTGCCACCGGCATTAAAGACGTCTATGTCCATGGCCCAGGGAATCGCGTGATTGGGGTCATCTCGTTGAAGCAGAGTTACAATGGCCATGCGCGTCAGGTAGGTTCTCTGGCCGCTGCATTTCTGCATGGCGGATCTTGCGTGGGAAGATATATCATCACGGTGGATGAAGACATTGACCCATCAAATCTGGATCAGGTGCTCTGGGCGGTATCTACAAGGGTTAATCCAGAGAAGGCCATTACTATTGTCCCTGGATTTTTGACCAGTGCCCTAGACCCAACGCTCTCCCCCGAAGAGCGACAGAGAAAAGAATACACCACCTCGAAGGTCTTCATTGACGCCTGCTGGCCTTATCACTGGAAAGACAAGGTTCCTCCAATCATCCGCTCCTCTGATGAGTTGCGAAATAAGATTTTAACAAAATATCAAGAGCTCTTTCAAAATATCTAATGCCATGTCCCAGAAATAATTTTAGAAACACGGAAATCCTAAACACCAAGTGAGCCCGCACCGAGCTCGGCCGAGTGGGAGCCGCAGGTGACCAAGAAATCTATTAGAGAATAGAATCGTCCATTTCGCTGATGAACAAGCCAGCAAGCAGGAGGATCTATAGTGATGGATACAAAAATCGTCCTCTTCTCTGAAGAAGACACCATGTTTCGTTTGATGGAAACGGCTCTAAATGGAAGTCCCTCTCAAAAGGCACTGGATGCCCTGCATTATTTCTTTGGGGAGAAGATTGACACGCCGTTGAATTATTTGACCTCACTCCCCTCCCTCACTGGACTGCCTTCCACTTTTCAGGCCATCGTCTGCGATGATGAGAGCAAACTCCCTTCTTTCATGTCTGATGCAGACTACCTCGTATGTGAAAGGGCTGAGATTAATTATGAACTGATGAAGCAGGGGAGTAAGCGGCTGAAATTTATCCAGAAGTTCGGGAGCGATTACAGGAATATCGATACCCATGCAGCTAAAGAACTGAGGATTCCCGTGGCCTATTTGCGTCGTGTGAGCACTATATCAGTCAGAGAACATGTTCTGGCATTGATCTTTGCTTTGTCCCGAAACCTTGTGTTTGCTCACACGGTGGCCAAGGACCGCAAAAAAGCAACAGATGGAAAACGTTCAGATGGGCCCCCGCGAACCAAATTCAACTGGGGAGAAGTCCCCAATATACAACTTGTGGAGGGTAAAAAGCTGGGTTTGGTTGGCCTCGGTGAAAACGGGATCGAAGTTGCTATGGGAGCACATGCGGTTGGAATGAAGATCTTGTATCATCAGCGAAACAGAGCCTCCGCAGACCGTGAAAAGATCGTCGATGCACAATATATCTCTTCTCTCAAAGAGTTAGTACAAGAGGCCGATTTCACTTCAATACATGTACCCTATGGACCCTCCACGGAAAAAATGTTCAATGCGGAAATACTATCGAGCATGAAGCGTGATTCTTTCCTCATTAGCACATCAAGGGGTGGCATCGTAGATGAAGAGGCGCTATTTCAAGTACTTAGTGAAAACAAGATTGCCGGCGCTGCGTTGGATGTTTATCGATGGGAACCAGTGCCATCAGATTGCCCTCTTCTTGATTTAAGCAATATTCTCTGGACAACTCATAACGCCGGGGGTGCAGGCGAGTTCTTGCTTCAAGAAAACCACGATGTCTTGGCCAACATTGCTCGAGTATCAAGGGGTGAAAGACCAGAATATTTGATAGAACACCCATAATAGATCTGCAATTACGTTGAGATGAGATAAATTTAAAAGGACGCCAGAATTTTGGGCAGATGCAAAAGACCTGGTCCTGAGGAGTCGCTATGGATATTCTAAAATCATTATCAACGGGAAAAGTTCTGGAGAGAGCCGCTAACGACGTTCCCAACAAAACAGCCGTAGTGGATGGTGATCGCAGAAAAACATTCGAGGAACTCAATGATATGGCAGATGCCCTGGCGGTCAGTTTCTCGGAGCTTGGGTTTGGAAAAGGGGATCGGGTAGCCATTTACATGGCCAACTCTATTGAGCTTATGCTGGCCTTCTATGCCTTCCAGAAATTGGGGGTCATCATCGCGTGGGTAAATCCTGTTTATAGAACCACGGAGGCCGAGTTTATTCTGAGTAATTCCAGAGCCAAAGGAGTTGCTATTTTCAGAGAATGGGAAGGCTACGATTACCTTGAGGCAATCCTAAGCATAAGAGAAAACCTACCAGGACTCGAATCCATCATTGTGGCGGGAGACGCTGAAGGCGAAGGTGTGTTTGGTTTTGATGAATTGATAGACCAAGGTTCTGGCAAGGAATACACCCCCGCCTCAATCAATACGCTGGAAGACCTCTCCATGTTGATCTACACCTCAGGTACCACAGGAAAACCCAAGGGGGCCATGATCCCCCATTATCAGGTGGTCAGAGGAGGACATGCCTATTCCCTCGGCGTGGATGCCACCTCTGAGGACATCTTTATCGGCTTTCTGCCCATGACCCATTCCTATGGGTGTGGCGCAGGCCTGATTCAGCCCATCCTGCTCCAATCCACGATTGTCCTCATGGACAAATTTGAGCCTGAAAAGGCCTTTCAACTCATAGAGAAGGAAAAAATAACCTTACAGTTGGGTGCGCCCGCACATTACATCCTTGAGCTCAACCACAAAAGTAGAAAAAATTATGACCTCCGCTCACTCAGGGCGGGCCTTATCGCTGGTCAGATAGCCCCAGAGGGACTTATCACCCGTGTCGAAGAGGGAATGGGAGTGTATATCACCTCTTTCTGGGGATCCTCCGAGGTGGGTCCTGGTGTGGGCATCATGTGTCCCTATCTTTCGTCCTTGGATATTAGAGAAAAGTATATTGGCCAAGCCATTGCAGATACCCAGATCCGGGTTGTGGACCCGGAGACGCAACAAGAGGTACCAGAGGGTGAGATCGGAGAACTGACCCTTTCAGGGTGGCATGTGATGAAAGGATATTGGCAAAATCCCGAGGAGACCGAAAAGCAGATTGTGGATGGCTGGCTTTTCATGGGGGACCTGGTCTCCCGGGAAAAGGATGGCTATTTCAAAATCTATGGCCGAACCAAGGATCTGATCAATCGTGGGGGTTACAAGATTTACCCTCATGAACTCGAGGCTTTGTTGATTCAGCACGCCAAGGTGGACCAGGCCTGTGTGGTGGCCACGCCCAACCCTGTCCTAGGGGAGAACACCTGCGCGTGCGTTATCCCAAAGGCGGGAGAGCGGGTCACACTTGCCGAAATCCGTGAGTTCCTCAAGGACAAGATTGCCCCACACAAACTGCCCGACGAACTTTGCATCATGAAGGATTTTCCCAGGCTTTCGGGTGGTGTAAAGATCAACAAATTCGGAAAGGGAGGCTTGGCCGAACTGGCTGAAAAGGACGAGAGTCGAGAGAGGCATCGGAAGTAATGGGTGACTCCGAATACCCCGTCAACAAAAAGAGCCCTTTTACCGATTTCAGCCTAAGGCTGATTTCGGTAAAGTTCTAATAAAAGTTGGGGACGTGGCGCAAAAACTCAAAAAATAAGAAATGTCGACTTTTATGCGACGAGTTATTGAGTTTTTGAGGAACGTCCCCCTTATATAAAACAGGAATCTTTCAACGGGGGAATAGAACCTATGTCGACTGTAAACGAATTACTCGGCTGTCGGTATCCTATTATTCAGGGGGCCATGGGGATCATTTGTAACCCAGAACTGGTTGCTGCTGTATCTGAGGCTGGAGGATTTGGTCTTCTGGCCACCATCTA
Source organism: Desulfobacteraceae bacterium (assembly GCA_050124735.1). Taxonomy (GTDB): domain Bacteria; phylum Desulfobacterota; class DSM-4660; order Desulfatiglandales; family HGW-15; genus JASFEQ01. Next base: position 12,563 of record JASFEQ010000049.1, read on the forward strand.
CGCCACAGATCCTGAAACAGTGCGCAAACAGGTCCAGGCCACCAAGAAGCTCACAGATAAACCTTTTGGGGCGAATCTCTTTGCCGGGAACCCGTTGACTCAGCAGCTCCCGAAAGTGCTGGCCGAGGAGGGGCTTAAAGCGGTCACCGTCTCGGGGGGATCACCCAAAGAACTCATTTCCCTATCCCATGAATTGGGTATAAAGGTTCTCGTTGTGGTGCCCACGGTGGACATGGCACGGAAGTCAGAGGCCGCACACGCAGATGGCATAGTGGCGGAGGGGTCGGAATCTGGTGGCATGCAGGGTCTCAGGGGCGCCTCAACCATGGTCCTGGTACCGGCAGTAGCCGATGCCGTAAAGATCCCCGTGATTGCCGCGGGCGGGATCGGTGACTCACGCGGATATCAAGCGGCCCTAGCCCTCGGCGCAGAAGGCGTACAAGTGGGCACTCGGTTCATCGCTACCAAAGAGTGCATTGCACATCCCAATTTCAAAGGCACCATTGTGGGTTCCGCTGAGACAGGCACAGAGCTGGTAAACATGGGTAGATTCCGAATACGGGCCCTGGGTACACCTCTAGTGGAGAGAATTGTTCAAGGGGAGATGTCGGCTGCAGAGCATTTCTCCGGATCGGCTGTGCAGGACTCCTGGATAGGGGGAGATCTGGCAGCTGGCATATTGCCCTCAGGCCAAGTCTCAGGGCTCATCTCCAACATCCCTTCTGTGAGGGAGGTAATTCAAGAGATGGTGGGCCATTGAGTTGATGGCAAATGTTCCCTTTGGCCCTTGCGGTACTAAGAAGGCGAGAAAATGAGGATGTGGGGGCGCCATGGGTCCCTGATGTGAAAACTGCAGGAATTATTGGGCAGCAATTTGACCCTTGATATTTGGAATTTTGGCTGGTATGGTGGGTGCCCGAGTCTCATTTCTTAGGAGGATTTGGGTATTTTCTGATACCTTAACTTATTAATTTAAAAGGAGGATTAAGGATGAAGCCGAAAAGTCTACTGGCCGTCATTGGAATTCTTTGTTTAGGGCTGATGCTTGCTTTTCATCCCCTGGAGACTGCTCAAGCCAAAGACAAGGTCATTAAACTGAAAGTCGCCCAGTTCTTCCCGCCACCTTCCAAACAATCGAAAATCACCGAGCAATTCGCAAAGGAACTGGAGTGGCGTTCACACGGCCGAATCCAAACCCAGTATTTTGCCGGGCAGTCATTGCTCAAGGCGCCTGCCATGTACAAGGGGATTGAAGCGGGGATCACTGATATCGGCTATGCCCATGTCTATTACACCCCCGGCCGCTTCTCCGTATCTGAAGGGGCCGGACTGCCTATTGGGCTTCCCAGCGGATGGGTCGGCGCCCATGTGGCATTTGACTTCTACAATAAATATCAGCCCAAGGAATGGAACAAGGTGAAGCTCCTCTCCATCCACCTCAACGCCCCCAGTATGCTCATCACTAAAAAACCGGTGAGAAAATTGGAAGATTTGAAAGGGATGACCATCAGGGCCCCAGGAGTCCCAGGAGAGATCATCTCGGCCCTGGGCGGGACCCCTGCCCCCACCCCCATGATGGAAACCTATGATGCCCTTGCCAAAGGGGTCATACAAGGCGTATGGGCGCCTTATGAGACCCTCAAGACCTTCCGCTTTGCAGAGGTCACCAAATATGTGACGGAATGCTGGCAGACGGGCGCTGGATTTAACTTTTTCCTGGCCATGAACAAAAACAGCTATAAGAAGCTGCCCCGAGACCTCCAACTGCTCGTGGATGTGATGGCCGGGGAATACCAGGAGCGATATGCCCTGATGTGGAACGAGATAGAATTCACGGGCAAGAAATTTGGCCTAGAGAAGGGGATGGAATATATTGCCCTCTCCGGTGAGGAAGCGGATAGATGGGTGGCCGCGGTCGAGCCCGTCATAGCCGATTATACGAAAATGATGGTGGGCAAAGGGTTCTCAGAGTCAGAGGTGAAGGGCTGGGTTACTTTTTTGAGAGAGCGGTTAAAATACTGGGTGGCAAAACAGATAGAGTATAAGATCCCTTCGCCGGTGGGACCTGCCGGAATGCGGCCCGAAGCCTACGTCATCAAGTAACCTTGCATGTTACGTCCCCGCCCAAGCCTTGCAGGTTTGGGTGGGCAGTTCTGTACAGAAAACTTTTTTGAGTGCCCATGCTGGAGAAATTTGAGAAATTCAACCGAAGGGTAAGCGGCTGGGTGGAATGGGTAGGCCTTTTTGCGCTCCTCCTCATCATGGCCCTCACTTGCGTCGATGTGGTGGGAGCCAAGGTGTTTCGTGCCCCCGTTTTCGGCGCCCTTGACATCGTTATGATTGCCCAGTTAGTGGCCATCTCTTTTGCTTTGGCCATGTCGCTCATTCTGGGCAGGCATGTTCAGGTGGAGTTCTTTGTCCCTTTGCTGCCAAAGCGATTGCAGGTCATTATGGACTGCCTCGTCTACTTTCTCAGTTTTGTCCTTTTCGTTCTGATTGTTTGGCGACTTTTCGCCTACGCATATGACCTCCAGATTGGGAATGAAGAAAGTATGACCGCCCGCATTCCTCTGGCGCCCTTCGCTTATGGTGCCGCTGTGGCCTGCATCCCTGTCTGTTTGGTGTTCCTGCAGCGGTTCATCGATTCCATGATTAAGGTTTTCAAAAAATGAGTCCGGAAACTGCTGGCATCGTGGGGATCGTTCTGCTTCTGGTCCTCTTTCTCTTGAGGATGCCTGTTGCCTTTGCCATGGCCTTTGTGGGTTTTGTGGGGTTTGCTTATCTTTCCGGCTCAGACCCCGCTCTTAGCCTTCTCGCCCAGGATATCTATGAAACCTTTTCCTCTTATCCCTTGTCCGTTATCCCCATGTTTATTCTTATGGGCGATTTCGCCTTTGCCTCAGGCATCAGCAAACGGCTCTATGATACCACCCACACTTGGGTAGGGGCACTTCGTGGCGGCCTCACCATCGCCACGGTGCTTGCCTGTGCCGGTTTTGCCGCCATATGCGGTTCTACCGCGGCCACGGCGGCTACCATGGGAAGAATTGCGCTGCCACAAATGAAGAAGTATAAATATGACAACACCCTAGCCACGGGCACAGTGGCAGGCGCCGGGACCCTTGGCATTCTCATCCCGCCGAGCACCGTGCTCATTGTGTACGGCATCCTGGTGGAGGAATCCATAGGCAAACTTTTCATCGCCGGAATCCTGCCCGGCATCTTTCTCAGTCTATTATTTGTTGCCGTCGTGGTTATTCTTTGCCTCCGCAATCCTGAACTGGCACCTCCCGGCGACCCCACCAGTTGGATAGCGAAGATCAAGGCGACGACAGGCATTCTGCCGGCGACCATCCTTTTTTTTCTGGCCATAGGGGGATTGTTCTTGGGTTGGTTCAGCCCCACGCAGGCGGGAGCCATCGGGGCTGGGGGTGCCTTGGTCATAGGCTTGATTCGAAGAGAACTGACCTGGGAAAAATTCTTTGAGGCCGGCAAAAACGGGTTGCGAACGGGTTGCATGGTTCTATGCATAATCACGGGTGCAGTCGTCTTCGGCCATTTTATGGCCGTGTCGATGATTCCCTTTCTTCTGGCCGATTGGGTGGGGAACCTCCCGATTCCGCCATTGGCCATCATAGCAGTCATCACGTTCATCTTCTTTATCGGCGGGTTTTTCATGGATTCCATGGCCCTCATTGTGGTGCTGATCCCGATCTTTTTCCCACTGGTGTTAAAGCTGAACTTTGATCCCATTTGGTTCGGGGTGATTGTTGTGCTGGTTGGGGAGATGGGGGTCATCACGCCGCCCGTGGGCGTCAATGTCTTTGTCATCAAAGGGATTGCGCCGGAGATTCCCCTGGAGACTATCTTCAGGGGAATCATGCCCTTCCTC
>JASFEQ010000050.1:0-16432 GCA_050124735.1 Desulfobacteraceae bacterium
CTCCATAAAGATACCTCTTTGCTTCCTCGTCGGCGGGTTTGCTGGGCGAGCTGGAACTACCGCATCCCTCGCGAGGCCGTGGAACGTTTGGCCTTGACCTATGATATGAATATCCTCCAGAGCCTTACCATGCGCGAGGAGATCTGCGTCACCCTCAATCTGCCCCATCACGTTGACCCGGATAAAATGATACAAAAGATGACCTATCACCATCCCGTCTATACGCCGGAGGGGCTGCAGGCAAGGCAGCGCCACGGTGAGATCAATGGGGTCAACCGAACCTTTTTCTGTGGCGCCTACTGGGGTTATGGGTTTCATGAAGACGGGGTCAATAGCGCCCTGGAGGTCTGCAAACATTTTGGGAAAACCCTATGAGTCTACAGAGTGGCATATATGAAGGCAAAGTGAGACACCGTCGGTTCAGTCCCGTGCTGAACAGCTTTCAATACCGGTTGTTCATGATGTACCTTGATTTGGAGGAACTCCCCACACTGTTCAGGGACCGCTGGCTCTGGTCCGGTGATCGCGTAAATCTTGCCTATTTTCGTCGGAGAGATCATCTGGGCGACCCGCGTCTCCCATTGGATAGAGCGGTTCGAGATCTTGTGGAGAAACGCCTGGGAGAGCGCCCTGAGGGGCCAATCCGCCTCCTTACCCATCTCCGATACTTCGGCATTTGTTTTAATCCCGCGAGCTTCTACTTTTGCTACGATAGGGATGGTCGATATGTGAAGAGCATCGTGGCCGAAGTCCATAATACGCCCTGGCTTGAAGAGCACTGCTACGTGTTCGGTGAGACCCGGAATGAACACCCCATGAGGGGTTGGAAGCGCTACCAGTTTCCCAAGGCCTTTCATGTCTCTCCCTTTATGGAAATGGAAATCTGGTATGATTGGAGGTTCAGGGAACCTGGCGAATCCATCAATGTGCATATAATCAACATGGCCCATGGCAGGAAACGTTTTGATGCGACCCTTTCCTTGACGCGAAAGGAGATCACCCGTACGTCGCTCGCGCGCGTTTTACTCACCTATCCCTTGATGACCGCGAAGGTCATATGCATGATCTATTGGCAGGCCCTCAGGCTCTGGATCAAGGGTGCCACATTTTACGTTCACCCTGCCAAACGAAAATCAAAAATGATTGAGAACAAGACATGAAGGAAACCATCATTCCATCCCACTGGCGCTCCCCTGAAGAGGCCAAACCGAGTGCCCTCGACCGTGTTGCCCGAAAAGTGGTTTTTTCTCTCCTTCAGCGCCTGAGCCGAGGCAAAATCACCATACACGAGGGGGATACGCAACAAGGTTTTGGGAAACAGACCGACGATTTCCCTCTTGAGGCCAAGGTCATTGTGCATCATCCCCGTTTCTACAGCTCTATTCTTCTTGGGGGGAGCGTTGGCGCTGGTGAGGCCTATATGGCGGGGTACTGGACTGCGGACGAGCTCACCACCCTCGTCAGGGTCATTGTCCTGAACGAGGATCTTTTAATGGGCATGGAAAAGGGATGGTCCCGGCTCAAAGTACCCCTCTACAAGGTCTTCCATAGCATGCACAAGGGCTCAAGAAAGGGAAGCCGTGTCAATATAGCAGCGCATTACGATCTGGGGAATGATTTCTACGCCCTGTTTCTCGATGAGACCCTCACATACTCCTGCGGCATTTTTGAGCGGGAGGAAAGTACCCTAAAGGATGCCTCCATTGCCAAATATGACCGTATCTGCAGGAAGCTAGCGCTGAGCCCTGGCGATCACGTGCTGGAGATTGGCACAGGCTGGGGCGGATTTGCCATTTACGCTGCCCAGAATTATGGTTGCCACATCACGACCACTACCATCTCTCAAGAGCAGCACGAACTGGCAAAAGAGCGCATAGAGAAGGCCAGGCTGTCGGATCAAATCACCTTGCTTTTCAAAGATTACCGAGATCTAGAAGGAAAATATGATAAGGCGGTCTCCATTGAGATGATCGAGGCGGTTGGTCACCACTATTTTGACACCTTTTTCCGCTGCTGCAGCGAACGACTGAAGGAAGATGGGATGATGTTGCTTCAAGCCATCACCATCACCGATCGGGTTTTTGAACGCCATAAAAAGGAAGTTGACTTCATCAAACGGTACATTTTCCCTGGAAGTTGTATCCCTTCCATCGCGGCCATGGCCCACGCCATTGCACGGGTCACCGACTTGCGGATCTTTCACCTTGAAGACATCACGCCCCATTACGCGAGGACCCTGCGCACTTGGCGCCAGCGCTTCTTTGAAAACATTGAGAAAGTTCGACAGCTTGGCTTTGGAGACACCTTTATACGGATGTGGGAATACTACCTATGTTACTGCGAAGGGGCCTTTATGGAGCGGTATCTGGGTGACGTGCAAATGCTCCTGACCAAGCCTTTGTGCCGAGAAGCCCCCATTCTCCCTTCAATTGGTGGATGAGAACGTGCAAACGCCTTTCAAACACGCCCCTCCCCTTATCCCGACACTTTCTTTGACTTCCCGAGACGGTAGTGGGAGACTAACCACTCATTCCCTCTTCTATAGCCCCACAACTCTGCACAGGCCATGAAAAATATCCGCCACCTCTGAAACCAGCGGCCTGCGCTCCTTTCCCCGTAGACCTCTTTTAGGATCGGCAGAATATCCTCCTTTTGCCCATCCAACCGGGTGAGCCAGGCCTCAGCTGTTTTCTGGTAATGCGTTCCGTCTACCCTCCAGTGCGCCTCCACAGCGAGATGATCTTGAAAATGATAGAGCAGATCATCGGAAGGCATCAGGCCCTCCGTGAAGAAATAGCGACCCATCCAGTTGTCCTTTCCTTCCTCTTCAAAGAGATACGCAAACTGCCGATGGGTGAATATGTGGATAAAGAGCTTTCCGGGTGATCTCAACCAGGAGGCGATGCGCTGGAAGAGGGATTCCCAGTTACGCATGTGCTCAAACATCTCCACGGAAATGACCCGGTCAAAACGGCGCTTTGCCTCAAATTCGTTCATATCGGCTCTGATCATCTCCACATTTCTGAGTCCCTTTGCGGCACACTGCCCTCTGATGTATCCCTCCTGGGGGCGGGAATTGGACACAGCCACCACACGGCTCCTGGGATATTTTTCTGCAATCCAGAGCGAGACCGCACCCCAGCCGCAGCCGAGCTCCAGAATCTCCATACCATCCTCAACTTGGGCCCGATCACAGGTCAGGGCAAGCATGGCCGCTTCAGCCTCATCCAGCGACTTCACACCGGGCGGCCAGTAACAGCCACTGTATTTCATCCGCTTGCCAAGTACTTTCTGGAAGAAGTCTGGCGAAACCTCGTAGTGTTGCTCCTTGGGCTTCTCCGTTCGGACAGCAATGGGGCTTTCTCGCATTCCCTGAATAAGACGCTCCAAAGCCTGACCCTGGGCCTCCACATTGCCCAAATCCTCTGTCCGAAGCCTCTCTCTATCCTGTCTCCGTATGCCCCAACGTATGAGGCGATCGGGAAGGATGCCGCGTTCTGCTAAATCCGTCAGGCTCATGGCTGCTTGCTCTTGGGAAACCAGGGAACAAAGGCACTCGTGCTTTCCATATAATCCCTATATTTGGGCCGTGTTTCCACAATGCCCTTCTCAAGAAGTGTCACCCCGGACACCTTCAACAACAATATCGTTATGGTCAGCGGACTGATAATGGTCCAGATATTCCCTGGCGCGGCCAGGGCAATCAGAAACAGACCCCACCACATGAGGCATTCGCCAAAGTAGTTGGGATGACGGGTGTAGGCCCAGAGGCCCCGATTCATCACCTGACCCCGGTTTGCCGGATTGGTCTTGAAACGGGCCAGCTGCCAATCCCCCACAGCCTCAAAGAAAAACCCTATGGCCCAAACAATCAGTCCCAGGGAATCCTGCCAGACCCATCGGTTAGGTTCTGGAGAAATCTGTCCGGCCTGAGTCACCAGGGAAATGATCCACAAAAGGATACCCTGCGTGCCAAAGACGGTGAATAGACTCACCCACCAGAATCTGGGGCCGTAGCTGGCCCGCCACGCCTGATACCGCCGGTCCTCAACCTTCCCCCAATTCCGTCGAGCTATGTGAATCGCGAGGCGAAGCCCCCAGACGGTGACAAGTGTGCAAATGAGGAGTTTACGGCCCAGATATCCCTCTGCCATATAGAAGGTAAGCCATGCCACAATGACAAAACCCAGGCCCCAAAAGATGTCCACGATGCTCGCATTCTTCAACACAAGGCTGAGGAACCAGAGGCATATCATGCACCCGAAGAGGATCGCCAAATTTGCGCCGTAAATCGTCCATAAAACGTCCATCTCAATTCTCCGCTGATTTCATGCAAAAATCAAAATATCTCTATGGCTACGAAACAATGATTCCCTCACCGCGAATGGGATCCGTCACAGATCGCCCCGCTTTTCTCTCCGCAATGGCCAATCTGATCTCCTCGTGGCGTTTCCGACTTATGGGATAGGCAAGGGCGATGAGAAGGGCGACAATATTACAAACAGAGGGAACCAGGGCATAAAGCAGGCGCAACGTAAAAAGAACCCCTTCCGACTGTTCCACGTTGGGCGTATACCCGACCTTGCCCAATATGGGTAAAGCGATCCCCACGCCCAAAGCCGCTGCCAGCTTTTTCGTAATGGACCAAAGCCCGATATAGTGTCCCTCCCTTCTCTCACCTGAAAGCAATTCATCGTAATCAATGACATCAGCCTGCATGGCCGAAGGAATGGCGAGTGTGGCTCCCAAGCCAATCCCGGAAACAAAGACCAGGATGCCATAAATCCATGCATCACCCGGTCCGAGAAAAAAGACGCCCACGAAAGCGCCCGTATTGACCCCCATCGAAGCAATCCATGTCCACTTCTTTCCCAATCTTTTTGAGACCAATATCCATCCCGGCAGGAACAAAACCCCGGTGACAAAGTAAATGAGGAGGAAAAGGTCTGCCAGCTTTGACTGCAGCACATACTCCACATAATAGAGGATGAGCGTCGCTGGAAGATTGTTCCCAAAGGCGCTTACCGTATAGGAGACCAAGAGGATGATGAAGGGCCTATTTTGGGCTACAGTGCGAAAACCCAGCCATAATCCCTGTTTTTCGTCGCCTTCTCGTTGAGGCCTTTCCCGTATGGAGAGGACACACCACCAGCAGAATGCCACGACCAGTGGGGCATAAAGGACTGAAATCCAGAAGAACTTCTCGCGGTCCCCCTCCCCTCCCGGAGGCATGGCCATGGCCCAGGTCACCAACGCAGGAGAGCTTGCAGCAACGAGCGTCCCAGCGATGAGCGCACCATCCCTCATGCCAAAAAGGGTCGTCCTGTCATGGTAATCAAAGGTGATTTCAGGCCCAAGTGATTCATAGGGCACAACAGCCAGGGTCCAGAAAAGGAAAAGGGAGAAAATAGTGATCCCGAACCAGAAAGTCTCAAAGGTGGGTGAGGCCATTGGGGGGTTGAAGAGCGCGTAGATGGCGAGCGCCAGCAGCATCGAGGCGGCGGCGATATAGGGGCGTCGCCTGCCGAACCGGGTTCTTGTCCTGTCCGACAAAAACCCGATGGCCGGATCTGTGACCGCATCGAAGAGACGCACGGCGAGGATGAGATACCCCAGAACGGTGATGTGAACACCGACCACGTCCGTGTAGAACTTGGGGATGTAAACATATACGGGTATGCCCACGACGGCCAGCGCAAAGGCCGGGGCCGCATAGGCCAACTTTTTGCCGATAGGGACGGGATTGGAATCAGAGGAACTCATGGTTCACCCAGGAGAGATTTTTTAAGGGATTTATCCAACGGGCGCAGACCTAACCAAATGGAAAACATGGCAGAAGCGAAACCGGAGCCCGCTATAACTCCCTTTGGTTTGCCGTTTAGAGCAAGCTCTGTCCCCTTCCCAACAACGTACGTCAGCGAATAGCGATCCCCTGGTCTTATGTCCTCATATAGGGCATTTATTTCCTCGATACGAGGCTGAAGTCTTTCCAATGTTTCTGAATTTACATTCTTGGCTATCATTTCCCTTGTAGAGAGGGCAAAATCTTCAGCTTTAATGGATTTGAAGTAATGGATCTCTAGCCGCTTTGGCGTATCCGAGAGCGCTTGCTCTGCAGGTACGCCTTGCTTAAGGTAGAGCGCGGCCACATAGACCTTGACAAAGACCATATAGCGCAACAAACCTACACCCTTCACATGCAGTATAGTATCACCTACCTTGCAGCGATCCTCAAAAGTGATTTCTTCAATTTCGATACCGAAAACGTTCGCACTCACCGACGTCCATATCAATAGGGTAATGGCTAACACCTTTCCTAAGCCTTTAATCATGTTTCTCTCCTTCACCGTTTACATTTTGAGGCCCACAAGCGTATCACCATCAGATATCTAAACCTTCCTTGCCACACCCGCAATGTAAGGCGCGATGTTTTTCAGTTCTCTACGGCCACCAAATATTTTCCTGAAATCTCTTTCATTCGTCGTCGGTTCAGTCCAAAGTCGTAGTAACCGACCCGTGATGCAGAACGGAAATGGACAACGCGCTCTGTGTCATCCAGGAAGAACTCCACATCGTCCACAAATCCCCAAAGGGCTGTTCTGAATTCCGCATGGATGTAGGATTCTGTCTGCTTGACGATTTCCATTCGCTTCATGCCTTGGAGAAGGCTCAGAATCCTTTCCCTGCTTGCCTCCCGCGTCCTCAAATAGGGAAGCGGCGCCATGGCGTGCCTTTTACGCTCGCTTTGTGTGGACACGCAGTTGGGCGAATCAGGACAAGGGGCCAATCTGTCTCCCTTGGCACCAAGGCCTTCCACGCCTGCTCCTGACACGCTGCTCACAATGAAAATGGTCATGAGACCGCTAATGGATCCTTTTTTCATACGTCCTCCTCTTCTGCCTACAGGCTTCCATCTCTCATTTGTCCTTTCCCTCGTGCGCCGGTTTCGCCAATTCAGGGGGGGGATGGCGCAGACCTTTGATCCATCGCTCGGGAAAGGCCTCGATGCCATTTGCCGCCCCGAGCAGTGCGCCCAAGACCGCCCCGCGGTAGGCATTATCTCCGCCCAGATTTGTGTTGGCGATCAGGCCGTTTTCCGGATCGTCATGATATTTTAGAGCAAGGTAGATGACCGAAGGGACCGATTCCTCCACATAGCAGGCGGTGCTGAACCGGCGCCCCACCACCAAATCGTCTGTTTCGTCCAGCCATTTCAGGAACGGGTATCCAGCAAAAGGGCTTCGCTGCTTTCCCATTTCCGCCGTCAAAGCTTCTTTCAGGGGTAGGCCATTGAGTATCTGAAGCAGCAGCCCACCAAGAAGTACTGTGGCGTCCTCCATTTTAGGTCCGAGATGCGTGAGAGAGAGGTGCTCTAGGGCAGCTTTTCTCGCTTTTTCCGGATCGTCCTTGTAGAACACAACAATGGGAACCACGCCAACCAATCCGCCAATGTGTTTTTCCTGGACACCACATTTTCTGGGAGGCACCCCTTGGGCGTATTTGGCGAAAAAATGGCGATGGTATTCCTCCACATAGGTATCGCGGTGGTTGCCAGGGGTGGTCATATAGTTAATGTAACGTTTAAGATAGTCGTCGGCGTCATAACCCCGCTTTGCATTCAGCGAATCCATGAGCAATGCACACAGTTTCAGGTTTAGGGTATTCTCCCCAGCCTTCAAAAACTGATGATAATGAATCCCGCGCTGACCCCAAAATTGCGCCTGTTCATGAAGGATGTTACCCGCTTTGCTGATCGGTTCGTAAGATGAGCGCCAAAGGATACTATCCGGATGGGGATTCCGGGGCGCCAGAAAATCCCTCACGTGGCCATAATCTCGCTGCAAGGCAAGTCGGTCATAATACCAATGCACCGGCATGGCTAGGGCATCACCAATGAAAAGGCCATATAGACATCCGCGTTTCCTCGATTTCATGGTAACATTTGAGATATTCTTTTCCGATGTTGCACGATTATCTGACATGATCCAACGCTCCCGCATGCGCCCGAAATGTGCTTGATGACCAAATCCTCCCTGTGATACCGGAGGTATCCTGGCCCATTTATACTTTGAAAGCTAAACATTATGTCGTGTTAGGGCAAGGGATACGGAGGGAAGTGCTCTGTTTAAAAGAGCATCATTTCAAAATGGGGTAAAGGGTAAATTGGCTCCCTTTCCAGGACGGCTTTTTTGACAGCTAATTGGGTGGTAAAGCATCCCAAAAGGAAAAGGAGGCGATGGCAGAGGGCTGCGGCAAAAGAAACGGATGCAGAGGACACCCTGGACGCTGGAACGTCCGCAGCCCTAACCTCGCGAGGATAGCTTCAATAAGAGGCTAAACAGAGACTTTTGTGGATTTTCTTTCTAGAATATAGCTCAGAATCAGTAACGTGGGCGGCCACAATCCCACAAAAATCCCCCACTCGTGGGTTACAGCAAAGAATAGGATAAGAGACAAAGGGATGGCAATAATGCCCAGCCAAAAACAGAGTTGAGATAATCCTTTCATGGACGCGTCCTCCTTTCAGGGGCAATAGGGTTGAAATATGACGTTCCCACCAGAACCGGAAAGTCTCGTAAGAGCTGCTCCGTGTTAAAGCTCCGGTTAGACGTTAGAGGCGGGAAGGATCCGTTACCTTTTGGGTTATCATATTCAAAACGGGTTGCGAGTCAAGAAATTTGGCGCCTTCTCCCCCCTGATCACCGATCAGGTTCACATGTGGTTCCACAACCGGTCACACGTACCTCCAGATCGGATCCTATGTTTTTTTCAGTTTGGCGATCATCTCTTCAACTTCTTCGTAACCTTCTTTATAGAATTTTTCTTCCTCAGGATCCAATTCTCGGAGAAGTCTCAGAAACTCACCGGCATGTTCTTTTTCTTCGTTGGCAATATCATATAGCACTTCCTGGGCCAGCCGGTTGTCTGTTGATTCTGCCAGCTGTTGGTATAATTGGACCGCCTCATATTCAGCGGCAATCATAAATCGAATGGCCCGTACCAGTTCTTCGTGGGTGAGCTGACGATCGCTTTTCAATACAGTGAATGGATTACAGAATTCCGGCATGCTTTATCTCCTTTCAAAAAGCGGCAAGAAACGTTTTTTGATTTTTCGTCTATTTAAAACTATGGGTCCAGCAAGATTAGGTTTTTGAGATATGCATTGCACATGGGAAGAATAAAGGCAACAAAAAAATCGTTTTAAAAACAGGAAGATCTGGGATGACGTGACGCAGAAGATTATCCTGTATAACGCCTCACTGAATTCAGCAGAACCCTATTGACTTTCGTTATCAGCTCAATTATCAATTTGATCATCGGTCAGGGTATTCCAGGAAAGCAAATGCCGGGGGATATTAAAATGAAGAAGAAGATGCGTGTGATGGTAGAAAAACCCTTAAACGCAGAAACACCGATCGAATTCCTTCGTCCGTGGATTACCGACAACGCGGTGTTTTTCAAGCGAAATCAGGGCCAGTTTATGGAGACACCCCTAGAGCTTTCCGACTGGAAGCTTATCGTTGATGGGTTGGTTGTAAAGAAACTCTCATTGACCTTTGAGGATATCCAACGCATGCCGAAAGTGGAATTGGCCAATACCCTGGAATGTTCCGGAAACAGTCGGTCGTTGCTCAAAGAAAAGGCCTCCGGCAATCCCTGGACCATTGGCGGGGTGGGAAATGCCATTTGGGGGGGCATCTGGCTGAAAGATTTACTGGAAAGGGCGAGCCTGAAAGAGGACGCCAAACACATTAGCTTCGAAGGATTGGATAAGCCCCTGGGATCTGCCGGGATTAAATTTATTCGCAGTATTCCGCTGGAAAAGGCAAACGCCTCTACCCTACTCGCCTATGAAATGAACGGCGAGCCCTTGCCCCTCAAACACGGGTATCCACTGAGAGCCCTGGCATTGGGCTGGACAGGTGCCAATTGTGTGAAGTGGCTCCACAAAATTACAGTGCTCGACCGGCCCTATGAAGGGCATTTTATGGACAAGGTATACCGTATATTTCAAAAAGGCGAAGATCCAGAATCCGGTGCGATAGTTAAGGACATTGTCATCAAGTCGATTATTTTTGAGCCTCTGAACGACGAAACCCTTCGGGCGGGTGTTGTGGCGATTCGAGGTGCAGCCTATGCCGGGGAAGCCGGCATAAAGGGGGTGGATGTCTCTGTTGATGGCGGCCAGACGTGGAATCCCGCAAAATTGATTGGTATTCAGCAAACCTATGCCTGGCGCCATTGGGAGTTTTTGTGGGATGTACGGAAGGTGGGAGATTACACAATCATGGCCCGCGCAACGGATACCCTCGGGCGCCAACAGCCCGAGACGGCCCTTTGGAATGTGCTGGGCTACGGGAACAACGGCATCCGGGAACATGCCATCGTTGTCCACATTGCCTAACGCGACCAGGGACCAAAAACGGCAAGCTCCCCACAAGGTTTAGGGAGAAATTGTCGATACCGCCCAAAAAGCTCGAAGGAATGAATCTTCCGGGAGGAAACATGAGGTTGAAATATATATTATTGCCGCTCTTAAGCCTGATCTCCACAATCGCATTCAGCACTGCTATTCAGGCCCAAAACCCGAAATCAGACCGGAACATGCCTTACGGGAATATAGGTTGGTCGACGTTCTTGCGGGGAGGTTATCTGCACCAGTTTAAAACCGATATCGACAATGGTGGCGAGTTCAGCGTGGATCGTTTTTTTGTCCAGGGCGGAGTCACCTACTCACCCCAAATCCGGCGAAGTGTTTCATTGGCATTCGGTTACGGATACGACGCCTACGACTTCTCCGGGTCCAGCGGGTTTGTGGCTCTTCAGCCTTGGTCCCACATCAACTCTTACCGAATCAGTATGCCCGTGCAGTGGGGTTTGGACGAAAAGTGGACCCTGTTTTTTATTCCGACACTGCGCTCTACAGCTGAAAGTGGCGCGGAATTGGACGATGCCGTGCACGGCGGGGGGTTCGCGGGTTTCTCTTACCGATTCAGCGATCGGTTAACCCTGGGACCGGGCATCGGCGCTGTTACACAGATTGAGGATTCCGCCAGCATTTTCCCCGTGCTTCTGATCGACTGGAAAATAACGGACCGACTGAGTCTCAAGACGGGTCGGGGGACGGGTGCCACCCTAGGCCCTGGGCTGGTTCTCGATTGGCGTGCCTCGGAGAAATGGTCGCTTTCTCTGGGCGGACGTTATGAAAGATTGCGTTTCCGCCTTGACGATCAAGGCTTTGCGCCCGACGGCGTCGGCGAGGACCGCGCGTTCCCGATCTTCGGAGGTATCAATTACACCCACAGCCGCCGTTTCCAGCTGAGTCTGGTTGGCGGTATCGAGTTGGGGGGGAAACTGAGCCTGGACGACAAGGATGGCAACGAGATCGTCAGCGAATCCCATGATCCGGCCGCATTCATAGGATTGGCTTTTAGTTTACGGCTCGGAGGAAAGGGGGACGGGCATAAATAAATAACTAACTTAATTCTCGAGTTTATAATTATTCTCCTTTGCGATATCTTCACCTCTCTTCACGGCATATCCAACGCCTGGTTGAGTCATATTAAGCAGTTTTGCCAATTCTGTTAATTTGTATCCCAGTTCTCGAACCGCCCAGTAGCAAAACAATCCCCGAGCATCTGCCCTTACTTTCTCTCTGCTCTTTGAATAGATATCATCTCTTTCCAACTCGAATAGATTACACACCTGCTTTTCAAGGCTGTTAATATTATATCCCAGTCTTTTCATCTCATAATAGCGATTAAATTTTTCATTCGCCTCTTTCAATACTTGGAGGACAAAATCGCTATCCCCCAATATTCTTTCATCTCCTTTGATCCTTTCTTTATCCCTTTTTCCCATCTTTTTGACAGCATCCCAGCCCCCAAGACTCCGAATCAGACCCCCACCAACTAACTCAGGACGCCTCCCTTGCTTTACACCTTCCTTCACATAAGAATAATATGATCTCCTCGCATTACTTACTCGTTTTCCAAAATAGGAAAGAACATACTTCGTGTCCTGCCATTCGAATTGTCTCCTCCCCATTAGGGCACTTTGACCGCAATATTTATAGTTATTTAATTTTGCCACACCAAGCACTAGCCCCGCTCTGAGAGGGTTTAAGTGAATATAACGCACCAATTCCTTTAGATAGGCCTCCCCCTGACAAATAATTGACTTGAACCGATTTTGAAAAAGAGGACCATGCCGCTGGTAGCGACGGTTAAAACTGACTACATATCCAGTCAGCAATTTTCTCATGACGTTAGAGATGGATTCATTGCCCGTGCGGAATAAAAAATGCGCATGGTTGGATAAAAGTGCCCAGGCATAGCAAGATGTTTGCGTGGCAGGGAGTAAATCACTCAGGCGGTCTAGTAGGTTATTTCGATCTTTATTATCTCGAAATATTCTTGTGCGTTCTATCCCGCGGATAATAATATGATGAAGAACGCCGGGGGCATCTAAACGGGCTAATCTGGGCATGGATAGATGCTTATCCAAATATCATCAGAAATGTCAAGTTAGTTATTTATTTATGCCCGTCCCCCTTTTATTCGCCACCACCTTCAAGGCATGGGTTTCTCGAAGTTTTTTCCACAATGCCTCCAAGATTACTGCTGGGCATTGATCTACACGTAACTCTCTGGAACCACTCATTATCCGGCAGGATTCAATCAGGTCTTTGTTCCCGGCCCATAGGCCCAGTTCCTGCCCAATGTGGGACCTCAGTGAGATGTGAATCAAGTAGAGATCCTCCTTGGCCAGGTTGGCAATATAGACCCGGTCTTTAAGGGACAGATCCGATAAAAGCCTTTCCACCGCTTGATCCACAGTTTTGGGATAGTTCCAATCGACCATGATTACTGTTGTAGCACCATCCCCCTTTCACTCCTTTTCACCCGAAGACTCCCTTCCACTCGCTTTTTTCTCTTTGTCCGTTTTCCCCGTTTTCATATTATTCGGATAAATGACAAGACGTTGCCCTGGATGGATGTGACGCCTGGGGTTAAGTCGGTTCCAGAGGATAAGGGACGTGAGAGGCACATCAAAACGATCTGCAATCGCAGAAAGACTGTCCCCCTCTTTCACGAAATAGATCTGCTCCTTCTCGTTTGTCAAATGATCTTTTGCTGCGCTTTGATATCGGGCCTCAAATCCTTCTGAGGCTCCCTTGGGAACGAGAATAGGGTGGATACCTTTAGCCAGGTAGTGGCCTCGAATTTCGGGATTAAGGTCCTTGATCACCTTAAAATGCGTTCTGGCGGCTTTCCCGATAACCCGGATGGGCATTTCCTGCTCACAGGTCACCTCTATTTTATCGAATCTGAGCGGGGGATAGTAGTCTTCTTCGTTGAGCTTAAAACCAAATCTTTCCGGACCTGCAAAAATCATTTTTACGGAGAGAATGCGGAATATGAATCGCTGGGTTTCAAGGGGGAGGTAGAGCTCATAGTAATTGTTGCTGTCCTGTTCCATCATTTCTGTCATGAGCCCCTCTTCTCCCATATTGAAGGCGGCAACAGCAAGGGTCCAGGACCCGAATGTCTTGTGCAAGTCTTTGAAATACTGAATGGCGGCCCGGGTAGACGCAAATATGTTCCTGCGCTCATCAATACGCCTGTTGATAACCAGCCCATATTTTCTTCCTGTCCCGGCGATAAATTGCCAGAATCCCCTTGCCCCCCTTCCCGACCTCACGTGGGGACGGAGGGCACTCTCAGCAACAGCCACATATTTGAGATCTTCAGGCAAGTCGTTGTCCTTTAGCATTTGTTCTATATGAGGCATGTAGCGACGTGAGCGCTTTAGCCAGAGGATGACCTGCGGCCGATCCCAGAGGGAAATCATAAGCTCCTTTTCAAATCGCTCTCTTACCTCCTGATTTTCAATGGGGACCCGTTCACCAAAAAGCTCGGTAGGCGCAGGTATGTGAAGGGATGAGATGAGAGATGGAAGATCGTTTGGCGCTTCCGTTTGGCCGTATACATCCGACCAGAATAGTGCGCCAATGCATAGCAAGAAAAAACTGATCCGATTCATAGAATTCACCTTTACCCCCTCTCCTGATCAGCTGCCTGTTTGTCCAAAAGATCTGCAATAGCTTTGCTCAAATAGGCTGCTCATCCTATCCTCATTTCCAAGGCACCTGAAACCTGCGTTCCTAGTAGTTCTCAGCGTGGAGTTCAAAATAGGCTCGAGGGTGCTGGCATGTGGGACATTGGGCCGGAGGCTCTGATGCCTCTATGACACGACCACAGTTTCGACATTTCCAAAGCACCTTTTCCGGCTTCTTAAATACCGTCCCTCCTTCCACCGCCTCTATCAGTTTGTTGTAGCGTCGTTCATGCCACTGCTCCACCGCCGCAACCTGCTTAAAGACCTCGGCCGCTTCCTTAAAACCCTCTTGAGCGGCTTGGTCGGCAAAACCGGTGTACAGGCTGGTCCACTCCAGTTTCTCGCCAGCGGCCGCCGCCTTCAGCTGGAGGAGGGTGTCGCCAGGGACACCGGCCGGATAACCCGCCGTTATGGTCACTTCACCACCCTCAAGTTGTTTGAAAAAGACTTCGGCGTGCTCCTTTTCATTATCGGCGGTTTCCAGGAAAATCCCACTGATCTGCTCGTAACCTTCCTTTCTTGCGATACTGGCAGCAAAGGTGTAGCGGTTTCGGGCCTGAGATTCGCCGGCAAACGCAGCCAATAAATTGTGTTCAGTCTTAGATCCTTTCAATGTTGGCATAGCTTTACTCCTTTCATGATTTGGTCAAACATTAAGTGAAAAACACATAAACGATAAGGGGATAATGTGAAGATCTTCCGGGACTGACGAATATGTCTAAAACTATAATATGGGTATCTTAAAGGCCTAAGTCAAATCTTGCTCCAAATTGTGGCATTTTTCCATATAGGCCGACTCTTTTTCAGCATCACCCAGCTCTTTATAGCATGTTGCGGCGTGATGGAGAGCGTCTTTTGAATCAGGGAATCTTAGGAAGTACTCAAGGGCTTTGTCATGGTCTCCTAAATTCATATAACTCAGCCCCAGACATATATTCAAGTCTTGGCTATCTGGGAAGCAGTCAATCCCTTCCAAAAGGACCTCAATCGATTCTTTAAACGCCCTACCCTTCTGTTTCATAATTCCCAATCCCAAATAGGCTCGATGATTGGGATGATAGCTCAATGCTTTTCTGTACAGTTTTTCAGCCGTTTTATCTTTGTCCCTTATCACATCAATCTTTGAATAATCGCCGTGACTGAAGGTCATTGCGAGTCTTGAACAGAAATCCGCATGCATCTCATACAAGTCTCCTCTGTCTACAAGATGAATGGCGTCAACGAATTTGTGAATATTCTCATAGTAGTCAGTCCTCAGTTTCTTACCAAAAGCCAAAACCAGTTCATCTGACAAATTGGGATCTGTCTCAAAATACATAATCCCTTCTATCCTGTTTAACCAGACCTCATCCGTCACATGAGATCGTTCTTGTAGGTCAGCGTACAGCTGGGTACCTGGAAATATATCAAGGATGTAAACGACCATACTCAAGGGCTTGATTTCATGAATGAGATCCAGGGATTCTTGTATGGTGTCCCATGTCTCTCCAGGAGAGCCATATATAAAATAGGCCCTCGACAGAATGCCGTACTGAACGGTCAGGGAAAAAGCCTTTTTGATCTGATCAGACTCAATCTTCTTGTTCAATACCGTTCTAATTTTTTCAGATCCACTCTCCACACCATAGCTGATCTGGATGCAACCGGCTTTTCGCATCCAGTACAAGATCTCATCATCCACATGATCGACCCGTGAGATGGCAAACCAGGTGATCTTGAGATTTTTTTCAATCATCCTTTTGCAGATTTCGATAACGCGCTTTTTGTTCGCGGTAAATGTGTCATCGGAGATGTAAAAAAACCTGATGCCCTTCTGATAAAGCAGTTCCAGTTCTTCTACAAAGTTTTCTGGAGAGCGAAATCTTATCTTGTGCCCCCAGAATTGGGGTGATCCACAGAAAGTGCAATTCCACGCGCAGCCCCGTGTTGAAGAGATGTGCTGATAATCAAAGTATTTGGCAGGATGGGGCAGTTTATCAAGTTCAGGCTGGAGATCAGCTTTTTCCGTCTTTACGACTTTACCATTCTCCCTAAAGGCTATCCCTTTGATATTTTGCGGGGGTTTTTCATCTCCCCCCTCAATCCATTTAATGAGATTCAGGAAGGTGTAGTCCCCTTCGCCGATCACCACAAAGTCTATTTCTGAGAAATGTCTCAGAAGGTGTTCCCATAAGAGACTGGCACCGATCCCTCCAAAAACAATCTTCACCTCTGGGTTCAATTGCTTGGCAATCTGAGCAATTTCTATCCCCCCCCAACGGTTTGCATGCAGGATAGAAAACCCGATGACATCTGGCTTCTTTTCCCTGAG